>JAGMEL010000208.1 GCA_023128195.1 Caldifarciminota bacterium
CTGATGCTCAATGCTGGATATAATACAATAGATACCCTATCTGCTGTAGCCGGTGATGATGCGAATGACGTTATTCAATCGGTCAATAATGGCAGGGCATTTGTACTTTATCGTGGTTCCGGTGTAAATAATTGGTATGCCCCTTTTGATGTTAATCCTAATCTAACAGCCAATGGCACAAAACTACCTATTGTGCTATCTATTACCTGCAGGACAATTGGAACGGGCTCAACTTCAGCCGCGGCTGAAAAATGGTTGCTGACCGGTACGCCTTCAGAACCAAAAGGTGGCGCAGGATATTTTGCAACAACAACCACAATCACAGGAGGTGCACACCTTAGAAGTGCGGTATGTAAAGGGCTTTTCAGCACCATATTTGAAGACGGCAAAAGAACTTTTGGTGAAGCCTGTGAAGGTGGCAGAATAAATGTCTATACCATGTATAGTAGCGCAAGTGAATACCGTGGTTTCACAACCATTGGTGACCCGGAAATGAATATCTGGACTGGTACCCCCTGTTCACTCATTTGTACACATCCTTCAGTGATCCCGGTAGGAAACGCAAATTTCACAGTGAACATTGTAAATGCAGCTAACTCATCGCCGATTAACAATGCTATAGTCTGTGTTATGGGAAAACTGGATTCAACAGTATATGCAATTGACACAACAAATAGTAGTGGCAATGCCAGTATTACTGTAGCACCCCATTTTGCCGGGGATACTATTTACGTTACTGCTACCGGGCAGAACCTGCAACCCTATGAAGGTTTTATGCTTACAACTGCTTCTAATACTTATATTGCCTATTTAAAATCGAGTATTGATGATGTATCTGGTAATAATGACGGTATGGTGAATCCTGGCGAAGAGATCAATCTTCCATTATGGGTGAAAAACTATGGAGACAGCACTGGAATAAATATTACTGGAACATTACGAGATAATGACATGTACACAACCATTGATGATTCGGTCAAATCATTTGGTGATATTTCTGCAGGTGATTCAGTATATACGGGTGCAGATGATTATAATTTCACAGTTGCGACGAATTGTCCTGATGGTCATATTATCAATTTTGAGTTGAAGTGTAAGGATGTTAATAATTCTGTTTGGCTTTCTTATTTCAATGTTCCGGTTTATGCTCCAGATTTAATATTTGAAGAGGCAGTTATTAGTGGTGGCAATGGTAATAGCAATTTTGAACCGGGCGAGACGGTTACTGTGGTTATAACAATAAAAAACCAGGGTAGTATAGCAATAGACAATGTTAATGCAATTCTACATAGCCTTTCGTCTTATGTTGGGGTCATCGATTCAATTGGTAGTTTTAATCACATTGGTCCGGATAGCAGTGCGGACAATAATCTTGATCCATTTATTGTTTTTTCTGATCCTGCTACTCCTCAGGGAACAGTTATAAATTTTCATATGATTATCAGCTCAGATTATTATATTGATACCATACCATTTTCATTAATTATTGGTGAAAAACACTATTTTATCTGGAATCCTGCTCAGAATCCGGCACCAGGTGAAAACATACATTCAATTTTGACCGATTTAGATTATCAGGGTAATTATGGAACAACCCTCGCTTCTGATTTAAGTGAGTATCGAGCGGTCATTGTTTGTGCCGGTGCGTTTCCTAACAATTATCTGATTAATGCATATAGCCCTGAGGCAACTGTGCTTACTGATTTTACTAACAATGGCGGCAGGTTTTATCTTGAAGGTAGTGATGTTTGGTTTTTTGATCCCCTACGGGGTGGTCATGATTTTTGTCCGCTTTTCGGGATCAATGCTTTTGCTCATGTTTTTTGTGATCTAGGTCCAGTGGTTGGAGAAAATGGTACCTTTACTGCTGGGATGAATTTCAGTTATGGCGGCGAGAACAATTTGATAGATTGTATTGATCCTGCTGGTAGTAGTTTTTTAATCTTTCATGATGGTAATGATAATTACAATTGTGGTATCGCGAATGATGCAGGTACTTATCAGACAGTTGGTACTGTATTTGAGTTAGCTCTGTTGAATGATGGTTCTCCACCATCGACCCGTGCCGTTTTACTCAATTCAATAATGCATTTCTTTGGAATTACGACTGGTATTACTGAGACTGTTGAGCATTCAGATTTGAATTATTCATACTTTGAAGTATACCCAAATCCATTCTCAAAGCTGACAAACATCAAATTTCAGATGCAAGATGTAAGAAGTAATCTCTCGACTTCGCTCGGGACAGGGAAGCAAGATATTTCTTTGAAAATCTATGATGTTTCAGGTCGAATAATCAAATCTTTCAATCTGATTTCTGGCGTCTTGCCTCTTGCTTCTGCTGTGATCTGGGATGGCACTGATGACCGGGGTCGTAAACTTCCCCATGGTATCTATTTTGTGCAACTTACGGCTGGAGGTTTAACTAAAACACAAAAAATAATTTTAACAAGATAACCTTACCCCATCCCTCTCCCTTAAAAAGGGAGAGGGTGTACTAATTGCTAATTTTCCTCTCCTCTCTGAGGAGAGGAAAAGAGCCTGCCTGCCTGCCCCGAGTATATCGAGGGAAACTTGTTTCAAGGGTGAGGAATTCACTTAATAAATTCCAAAATCAAGAGATAA
>JAGMEL010000209.1 GCA_023128195.1 Caldifarciminota bacterium
GACCCAATATTGACAGACTATAATTGGTGGATAAAATGTATTATAAAAGGAGGTGGAGAAATATGCAATTATTTAAAAAACCAGTAGTGAGAGTTATTACTGGTATAGTGCTTGGCTTGTTCGTCCTCACTGTAGAACCATATATTGAAAAATTAATAATGTTTGTGAATCACAATGTAATGGAATCGCTTCCCTGGTTAACTCATATGCTTAATAGTATACCTATACTACTTTTTTCTATACTGACAATACTGATTATAAATAAAGGAAAGCTTTCAGGGTATGGTTTTACATTAGGGAAAAATGTTAATTATTTTAAAATTATTGTATTGAGCTTTATAATAGGTATTGTCACTATGATAATTACCGGTATTATAGCTACTATTTTACAATCGAACTTCCCTGTTCGTGAAGGCAAACATTTTGCGAGCAGCTATTCTTTTCTGGAAACAGTGCTTTATGTTTGGATATGTGCAAGTGTCAGTGAAGAAATATTAACACGTGGATTGATCCAGGGATATCTTATGCCTCTAAAAAAATATGGATTTGCATTATTTAAGAAATACATTAGTGTACCCGTACTGGTAAGTGCATTCTTTTTTGGCGCAATGCACATCATGCTTTTAACAACGGGAGTGGATGTATATATGGTTTTTGCAGTCGTATTTACTTCATTTATATTGGGTCTTATAGCAGGTTATTATCGTGAAAAAACCGGGAGTTTAATTCCGGCAATCATCGTGCACGTGATGTTTAATATCGGTGGCACACTCCTAAGTTTGTTAGGTTGATGAGTTTAAGCTGTTACCCAACAAGACGATGATGGGTAAAGTTGTCGTAATAAGATAGAAAAATCACCTCTTTATAGATCTGAGCAATTCGACTGAGCGATTAGGATTAATAAGAAATAATCTTCCATAGAAAACGATTATCTATCAATGCTTTGCTGACAGGTATCTGGTAAAACGTTGCTATATATATCATAAAGCCACTAAGCCCAGGAAACGTATAAATAACAATCATTTCCTATGGGCATGCTGGCAAACCATTGAAAATAAAGGTAAATTTGACCCCTTGACAAACAGGAAATTTTCATTATAATTAACCAAGTGATTGATTAAACCAATCGCTTGGCTTGAGTTAAAAATGTGACGGAGGTTTAAAATGATTAATGAACAAAAAGATGACGCTAAGAAAAAAATATTTGATGCTGCAGCCCGCCTTTTTGCACACAAAGGCTTTGCTGCTGTGAGCACAAGGGAGATTGCTAAGGAGGCAAATGTTAATAGTTCGATGCTATTTTATTACTTTGGAAAAAAAGTCGATATACTGAAAGCAATTATTAACGAGTGCTATGATAAATATTATCAAATAATCGATAATATTGGTGATGAAATTACTCCTCTTCAGGAACGCGTACGATTAGTAGTACGAAACCTTGTTGAATTTTTCAGAGCAAATACAGAAATCGCCACAGTATCCTTTAATACACTTCCTGTTGATATTCCAGAAATTGTGGATCTTAAAATAAAATGGATCTCGGGACGACGAAAGGCAATGAATAAAATGTTTACTCAATTCGGCCTGGACACGAATGATCGCGTTCAAATGGGTGTTATGCGTGGTTTCTTAACTTCGGTTATTCTTGCACATTTCCAGAACGAGTATGCCTGGCAACACATTAAGCAAACACCTGATCAGTCAAAGTACACGCAGGAATTTATTAAGCAAGAAGATGATGTGGAGTTAGACAACATTTTTTATGAAAGCTATTCAGAAACTCTTACAAATGCCTATTTACATGGCTTGAGTAGCATTACTGCCAAGAATAAAAAAAAGGAGATTTCTCAATGAATTTCTCTTAATATGTTTCGAGACTTTATTTCGTTGATTTGAGAATTTTAATTATAATAGCCCCGCCTTTTCTTCGAAAAAGCGGGATACTAAATTTTGTAGCTAAATGCAAGATTTAGGCAAAATTTATGGAGGAAAAAATGAAAAGATTTATTACACTGCTTATTATCATTGCAGGATTCACAGGTCTAAATGCCTTAGAACCTGCTAATAATTCAACATTTGATTCCATGGGCTGTATGTCAGAAATCGTGGTCACGGCACCGCGATATGAAAATGAAGACGATGCATGGAGCGGCTTGATGCCTGAAATCGTTACCACTGCGCCAAGATATGATGCATACAGTGGTCTGACAGATACAATATACGTTACTGCATCTCGATATGATGATACAGACATTGGTTCTATAGCTATGATTGGACAAACAAAACCAAATACACCGGGTGCAAATAATGAGCCGTTTCGTATCAATATGAATAATCTGGACAATAATCAATCATTCAGTGGAGATATCAATTCTATTATTTTCCTGGTGATGATGAGCCTTATTATCGGATTATTTGTGCTGCTCCACTTTCTGCGCAAATACCGCAGACCAGCTAAGGTAGTGTGTTACTGCGAAAAACGTGTTAGATGATGAAAAGCCACAGTCCTTATAGATTTATAGATCACGAAAGATTTATTTATTGTGCAAATAAAATGAACCAATAATGGATCCAGAAATTGAAATGTGACTTATAATGTGATAAAAATGTGAGAAATTTTATTATATTTTACGAAAGTTGTTGT
>JAGMEL010000021.1 GCA_023128195.1 Caldifarciminota bacterium
TATGCCTCACCGGCGGGAAGATTGGAAAAATTTCCAGGTTTTTTGATTATACCTGTGTCAATGTGGCCTTTTCTTGTTGAAATTGTCAATTCCAGTGCAGTTCCTGTTTGTGTTTTTATGAAAGCCTTTTTTGCTTTAGTTAGTAGATTTGCTAATTTAATTGTTTGCCGCGCGATTTTTCCATAGTTGGCATTCAAGGATCGTTCCATAAGTTCAACAGTAATTCCAGGCATAGTAGCACCCCTTGCGCCAAGTCTATTGGCATTTATCCTTGCACTGGTGTGTGTGAGTGAGCGACTTGTTGGTATAATAAATACATCACCTTGTTTGAGGATTTCCGCGACTAATTGGGGCGGTTCATCGCCGTGTATGTTTCGTGGTGCTATTTCAATTATTATGGGATCAGTAATTTTTCTTAAAGCATTCCACAATGAATAACCTACAGTACGGCAAAATTTATCAGTAACAATAACGACTTTTTCGTGTTTTTTTACACCGAGGCAATCTTTGATAACTATGTTGGCTGCTTTTTTTAGTTTTGTGTTCAAACTATTTTTACCAGCGGAAATGAGCAAATGCCTTGTTTGCCTCAGCCATTCTATGGACTTCTTCCCGCTTCTTTATAGCCGTGCCCTCATTACGACTTGCAGCAATAATTTCCTGTGCAAGTCTTTCTTCCATACGGTGTTCAGATCTTGCACGTGCTGCTCTGATAATCCATCTTATTGCCAGACTTTGTTTTCGGCTCGGTCTGACTTCCATAGGTATTTGGTAGGTTGAACCACCAACCCTCCGCGGTCTGACCTCAAGTACGGGTTTCACGTTATTCAGTGCTTTTTCAAAGACTGTAAGTCCATCTTCTTTAGTAAGTTTTTCAACAACGTTCAATGCCCCGTAGAAAATTCTAAGGGCAGTACTTTTTTTACCATCCCAAAGTAGATTATTAATAAATTTACTTACTAAAAGACTGTTAAATTTTGGATCCGGATGGATTTTTCTTATTTGCGCTCTTCTTCTTCTACCCATTTGATCTCCTTTAGGAAGTTGTCGGTGTTTCTTTTGGTTTTTTTACACCATACAGGGAACGACTCTTCTTTCTACCTTCTACTCCAGCAGTATCGTACTTTCCGCGCACAATATGATAACGGACACCAGGAAGATCTTTGACCCTACCACCTCGGACGAGCACAATTGAATGTTCTTGTAGGTTATGTCCTTCACCAGGGATATAGGCTGTAATTTCAAAACCATTTGTCAATCTAACCTTACATACCTTACGCAAAGCAGAATTAGGTTTCTTAGGTGTTGTTGTATAAACCCTTGTGCAGACGCCGCGGCGCTGAGGATTCTTCTGCAGTGCCGGAGCCTTGCTTTTAGACAACACTTTTTTCCTGCCTTTTCTAATTAATTGATTAATTGTCGGCATTATCCTCCTTTTTCTTAATCATTGAATACAATTATATTCAGAAAACAATATTTGTCAATATTGCGTTTGGCTGGGTCCTCTCCACTTTTCTATTTCAAAAAACAAAATATACCTTTACAAAAACCGTGGAATATCGATTAGTTTCCGTAATGCCATTGTGTGCGACACGCCGGTGGGACGTAATTAGTTGACAGTGATGATTTTATAGTTATTATTATTCTATGAGCTTGTTGTGTTGTTTTCTTTGTCTTCAAATAAATATTGAAGTAAATGCCCTGGCAAACATTTACTACTCATATTCAGGCTCAAATTTATTCTTTATAAATCCTGGCTTTGCAAACCCCTCGATGAGTCGTGGTCTACTCGGCTTTCCTCTTAATCCCGCAGGTTTGTCTGGTTCTGATAATTTTGAGGTTATGGTATGTTATGGTCCTTCAATGAAAACTAAAATTCTGACCGAGTTTGCAGTTCCTTTTGATACTATTGCACCAATTATTGATACAGTAAAAATTCCTACTGATCTTGGTATTCAACAGTCGGGTGGTGTTGATTTCTTTGGGGTGTTATTCAAAATTAAAGGGTGGAGATTGGGGATTGGTGTGCAAGAAGGGGATTATATCGGATTGGATTTTTCTGCTGTAACAAAACCAACAGCAGATTACGAAATCAATTATGATTACACGTTCACGCATGCTGATATTCAGGGGATACCAATAGGTTATTCAATTCCTGTGCATATTGAATTTGAAGGAAAAGGAGATCTCATACTTACTGCTGATGGTCAGGCCAGGTTCAAGACTAATACACTCGCCTTTGCTGCAGCCCGTAGATTTCTCAGCATGGATATTGGTCTTGGATGGAAGATTACGCCGGTTTTACTCAGAGGCAGTTTCTATTCATTATTCAACGGTGCCTTGCGCACTATAGGGAATGTATTAGTTGAACCGACTGGAGATTGGACTATTAATGCATCATTTGAAGCTGAAATCGATGCTGATTCAGTTATTGATCTTCAAGGTGACGCTGAAGTGGATTTTTATCTTTCATCATTGTACTGGGGTTTAAAAAAGGAATGGCGCTATGTTAGTATTGGATTGTGTGGTGAATTCAGTTTTCCAACATTTATTAATGGTGATTGGGAATTTATTACTTCAATCCCCACAGAATTCCCAAAGATTAGGATTGATGATGATAATCTTGTAGTCGATACATTGAACAAAGTGATATCAGGACATGCAAAAATTGTGGTGTATGATTTTGAAAGAGATGATAAAGTAGCTCAGGATGTAATTGAAGATCTGTTTTTAGGTACGGGCGGTATTACGGCAGGTATTAATTTTCACCTGCGGCGTTTTGAGACGGGGCTTTTTGCTGGTATAAATAGTAGTAGTGACGGCAGCTATTTGAAGATGAGAGCTGGTCTTAATGTAGGATACAGGACATTTATTCCTTTACATGCGGGCGTTATTTTTCATTTTCAGTATTTTGATATTGATGGTATACCTGTGTCTGCACTACCTGTAATTTCATTTGGTGCTGGTACTGATTTCAATATCAAGAAATTTAACATATTCTTAAATCTGTCCGGTAATACAACCCAGGGTGCAGCCTCATTTATTATTCCTGGAATAGTTGGCGGTGAAAAAAAGATCAGCGTTCTTATGTCATTAGGAATTGGCTTGCGCTTTCACTTCTGATAAGTATAACGAATTTCATGAATTGTAGCGAATTCATCGAATTAGTAATTTTGCCTGTATTGAAAAAATTGAGATGTGGTGTTAAACAGACAAATAATATAAAGGTAAGGAAATAAAGGTTCTCAAGGAGAAGAATTCCCTTTGAGAACCTTATTTGTATCTGTCATCCCATATCTGTTATCTGCTATCTGTTACAGAATCATCATTGCGTCGCCATAAGATAAAAAACGATAATTCTTTTCAACTGCTTCTTTGTATGCCTTAAATATTGCAGGTTTTGATGCAAATGCGCAGACCAAAAGTAGAGGGGTTGAGCACGGCATATGAAAATTTGTGATTAGACAATCGATTATCCTGAATTTATGTCTCGGATAGATAAACAGGTCAGCAAGACCGGTTAATGCTCTGGTTTTCACGTATGTTTCTAATGCACGACATACTGATGTTCCTACCGCAAAAATCCGTTTGGCGCTGTTAATTCTTTCAACAACATCTTTGGATATCTCATAATATTCTGCCTCCATTTTATGTTCTTCAATATTTTCAGTTCTGATCGGTTTGAATGTTCCAGGACCAATATGTAGAGTTATTTCTACTATTTTAACACCGCTCTTTTTAATACTCTCCAATATTTCTTTTGTAAAATGCAATCCCGCAGTAGGAGCTGCGATTGACCCTTGTTCTTTTGCAAAGACTGTTTGATAGTACTCTTCATCGCTTGTAACTGTATTACGTTTAATATAATGGGGGAGAGGTACAATTCCGTACTTCTTTATGATTTGTTGCGTAGATTTATTGAATTCTAAATGACATCTTGTGCCTAATTTTTCTTTAATTGTGGCAAAGGTGTCTTTATCCAAAAATATTTTTGTATTTTCTCTTGTTCTTTTAGCATGCGAAATCATTGCCTTCCAGATACCGGCTTCCAGTTCTTTTATGAGCAGAATTTCAACAATACCACCAGTCTCTTTTTTTCCTTTAAGCCGTGCTTTGAACACCCTTGTATTATTTAGAACAAGGACATCGCCCTTTTTAAAAAATTTGTTGATTTCGTAAAATTTATTATGAAAAATTTTTCTCATTTTTCTATCAAGCACCAACAATTTTGCATCGAGACGATTTTCTAATGGATACTGTGCAATAAATTCCTTTGGTAAATTATATGAAAATTCACTAAGTTTCATTTTTTCGCCATTATATATGATCTTCTGCCTTCTTTGAAAAATTTCTTCAGTAATTTGGAAAAACCAAACGTTTCAAGAATAAAAAAGAGATTAATCTTTAGACGCTCAATAAATTGGGCAACCATATGGTTCAATCTTGAATCCGAAAAAAATCTTTCGCTCGCTAATCCAAAAACCTGTTCTACCAAGGTCAGCAGTTTTAGCCAACCCCTGAGTTCGAATTCAAAATATCCTTTTTCAGTAACTTTAAAACCAGCCTGGCTTGCCATCCTTGCCAGTTCTTCAGGTTTATATGCTGTATGGAGAAACAGCTTACCTTTAGTTCCTTCAAGCACGCCATAACTTTTCATAATTCCTAATGAAACAAGCCGTGGGCGAAAAAAAGTGTAGCACGGTACAGTGATTAAAACGAGCCCGTCTTTTTTTATTATTCCATAGAGTCCCTTTAGAAAATCGATTGGTCTATCAATATGTTCCATAACTTCACAGGTGATAGCATTGTCAATCGAATTGGGTTTGACAAACTCGATTTTACGAAGGTCACCCTGGATAAAATTGGTCTTGGGAAATAATTTTATTCCTTCTTGTAGTACACTCAGCGAGATGTCAATGCCAAAGACTGTACCCTTTTTCCACTCTGAAGATAATCTTCCAACATTGCAGCCGCAATCAAGTAGATTCCCTGGAGGCATTGTTTTCATCTTAGCCAAAATCCATTTTTTTCTGAGTAAACCACTCAGCGTGGAATAAACTATCCTATCTTCAGGGTAGTGTTTACCAACGGATTCATAGAATTTTCTAAAATTGTCTTGCATCAGAATCTTATCCTTGTCTGAAATCTTAAATTATGTTTGAATTTTTCTTCGGGGGGAAACTCAATTTGATAAATCAGGCTGAGGACTGTGTTGAAGCCGAATCCTGCACTTGCCATTAGTCTTAATGTTTTTGTCAACCCTGGTGGCTCTGTAGCTGAAAAGAAATATGGAACTTCTTCGATATTATAAATTCTATAAACCAATTCCCCTGTTATTTCTATTCTTCCTTTGTTTTTTATTGGTATGCCGATAAGCAGACTCGTTTTTGGTGCCCTCAATCGAATAACCAAATCCTCAAAATATTCTGAGAACATTTTACTATATGTGTATCCTATTTTCGGGCGTACAAGAGGTTTTGAAATAATACTGTATGCTAATTCACCTTTGTATGAGTTTCTCCTTTCCTTTTCAATTTCACCATATTTTTCTATTCTTTCTTTGATTTCAGCGTGTCCTGAAAGGTTCTGATAAGAGGGCATAAAAGAAAACAGGCGTTCACGGCTTGAGGATTTGTATAATGCATAACGCGCATCGTCTATAATATCCTGTCTAATATTGAACTCAAAATCATAGATACTGTTGTTTATGGCAAATAAAAAATCATTGGTATTGCTCACAAAATCCTTTTCATTCATATAATTAAATCTTCCTCTTAAGTCGAAAATTGATTTTGTATATCCTGCTTCAATGCTGTAGTTCTGTGTAATCACGCGTTCAAAATCCTGGAGTAAAAACACCTTCTTTATATAATCGCCGCCTTCTTTTTTAATATATGTTCCAGTAACAGGATCGTATACATAATGCCCTTTTCCTTCATCGACCTTAATGTACGTCTCGTCCCTTTTTTGAGAATATCGCTGACTCTGTTGAAGATTGCCAAGTAATACTATACCCTTGTATTGAATATTCATCGTCGCATTACCAAAGAGGAATGTGGTATCATTATATAATCTATGCCCTAAGGATAAGGAAACAGGATATGTGGATATATCGAAAATCGTTGTTATTCCTCTGTTTGTAGTATCTCTGTCATAACTTCCTGTTATGCCCACATTAGTCTTTTTCGTAACAAAATATCTTGTGCTGTAATTGAACAGGTAAGAGTTTTCGTAATACTCATACCGTGCATTCAGTAAAAATTTCCCTTGTTTTCTTTTTAAACCTGCATAATATTTATCAATACTATCAACCCCCTCATATCCAAAATAGAAAAAAAAGGGCCGCAGCTTCAAGAATTTTCGTTTATGTTTACGGTTTAAAATACCATAACCTAAATCGATTTGCAGAAATTCTGCAGGTGTAATACCCAAGGCTACATTCCCCATTTCTTTTAGCGGTTCAGTCGTGTTCCATTGATATTGATAATCAATATTTTCTTTACCGTGGGGCATAATAAATTTTTCATCATAAGATACATATTCGCCATTAATCGAAAATAATTTGAACTTTTTATTGAGGACTGCAGAATATCCTTTAGCAAAATTATCGTCATCATCAATCGGCGAGAAGGTATTTTTATCAAGATTTGAACTATATATGTTCAAGCCGAGACTTTCAAAGACATTAATACCGATGCCATAAAATTCGTCCTTCTCAGGTAAAGGAGTAAATTTTGTGGGTGAGTAATTACCGAGCCCTGTTCCCTGGTACGAGAAGGCTTTAATATTGGGGTCATATATGTATTCACCATTATTCTCACCTACATAAAAGAAAGTGACATTATAATCACCATTTCCTTCACCAACATAAATAAAATGGTCGTCCTGGATTATATAACTACCCTGCGAAGAGGTGTCTGCATACGTATGGAGCACAGTGGAACTGTCTCCAGCAGCCCTCAGGCTCTCTATTTCAGCTGGGGTCATTGAAAAGGTTAATGGATTTTCTTTCTCGTCATACTCGCGGCGATACAGACCAGTAAAGACGAAGCTGCCAATTTTTACACTGCCATCGCTTTCTGTATAAATATTCGGATAATCTTCGATCGCCTGTTGATATTCAACTTCAATACGTGAACGGTTGGTGATAATATTTTTATTGGTAAATGAAATCGTGCCATTTACATAATCAATGTTATAATCTTCGTCCCTGTTTAACAAAAGCGGGATATCTATACCCTGTGCCAAATAAACTTTTTCACTGCCAGCAATTACATTACCTTCAAGGAAATACGGACTCTGTTTACCCTCTTCGCCGTTAAATCGCATACGTTTATAAGCCCCTCTATTTATAGCATAAGATACAGCCATACGGTTATCCTTGTCTTCACTGTGAATACCAATTCTTCCACCCTGTATTTCATCCTGGATTCCAAAAGGCAAATATAATGTTAGATTTCCAATACCACCATAAAAATTGTTTGTGAAAACATTGAGACTCATCTTTTCAATCTCAGAGATTTGTATGGTTGAGGAGGGAGTTGCTTTATCTGATAGATTGCCTTCTATTCTTACATCTTCGACCTCGCCGGTTATATCAACCTTTAATCCCTGGTTAAACCCCTGATTCATATCAAATGAAAAATCCTTTACTCCACTAATCCTCAAACCCTCCTCCTTTTGTTCAATGGGTTTGATAGAAACAGGCATAAAGAGCGAATCATACGGACTTGTATCTATGTGTATGATTTGATACTGATAGTAAACAGAATCAAGATCAAAGAAATCTAAGCCGTTTTCAGAAATCTGATTTATTATAAATATATAGAGTAGTACCATCTTCACTCAGTATTACAATGATTTCATCGTTAACAGTAATATCAAGTATATCATGCGGAAGTTCAATTTTGTCCCAGTCCTCATTTAATTTATAAAGATATTTTTTATAAGGCGAGAAGAGTATTACACTTGTACTATCGACTACGATTCTGTCAAATTTCTCCGGAATTTCCTTTTCATTAATTAAATTGCCGTGTTCGTCACAGATAAGTAAACTGTTTTTTGTAAGTATGTAGATGATGCTTTCAATTGAATACAGGTCATTGATGTTCAAATCAACTTTTTTGAATTTTACATTATTAGTGAAGTCAAGAAAAATGAGTTCATGTTTCTGCCGTTCTGAAAAAATAACTTCTTCTGATGATGTAATGCTAAAAGAGAATATATCCACGGCTGAAAAAATATTTTCCTTTACTCCGGATGCAAAATAAAATTTTTCAATCGACCTGCCATTATTCAGGAAAATTGCAAAAGGGGTAATAAAAAAGTCATAAATTCGATAATTTACATCGTCCGTAAATGTAATCGGTTTCAGATTTTGTGAATCGTCGAGCATGAAAATACTTTTACCAATAAATGGTGCACAATAAACCGTGTTTTTATAAATTTCAATGCTATAAAATTCCTTATTTAGATCAATAACATTTACGGGTTCGAGTAAAACAAGGAACAATAATATTAGCATTATTATCATCATATGCCTTTTTTAATTTCTGTCAAGGAAAAGAAAAAGGGGACAGGCTACTTTTTAAATAATAATAGATCAGTAGTCTGTTTTTTATAATCTTGATGTTTTCGCTACACACAGTTTTTGAAAGAATTGATCTAAAAAGTAGCCTGTTCCCTTTTTGATAAAGAATAAATGGGATTTACTCTTTACATCTGATGAGCCAAATCCTATGACTGGTATTTCCATTTTCTCTGATAATAATGCTGCCATTTTTTCTTCTGTAAGATCACTTGTCCATACTTGCTGGACCTCTGCATATTGGAGCAAATAATCAATGTGCCAGAACTTCTTCTTCTTTTTTCTGAGATGTCGTGCGATTCTTTTTGTCATGTTTGTCTTTGCTGATCCGACATAAACATAATTGCCCTTCGTGAATCTAAATGTTCCCAATTTACCAATTTTGATATGTTTTTGTTTTTTAAGATAGATTTGTAGTAGATAGGTTATTGCCAAGTCAGTTAATGGCTTTTATTAAAGGTTGTAACACAACTTTGCATTTTGAAGATTTTGAGACCATACACTGGTTGCCTGCCTCAATTATCAAATTTTGAATTTTATTTTTAGCCTTATTGTCTTTGATTTCTACTACAGGTGCTATTTCGATTTCGGTAAAAACAAAGTCCGTTTTAACCATTTGCGCTCTGCCTAAAGCATCACTTTTATAGGAAATGATGTTTAAATTATTTTTCTTTAATAACCAGAGAAAAGTTGTCATTATACAAACATCAATCGCTGCAACAAAAAGATGTTCGGGACTCCAGTATTCTTTTGTACC
>JAGMEL010000210.1 GCA_023128195.1 Caldifarciminota bacterium
ATGTCGTTAACTCCTCAATACCAGTAGAAAAATAGGTGAGACGGTCAAGGTACAAGGCATCTGTATAATTTGGATTTGTCTCATCCGGATAGCTCTTAATACAAACCACAGCGCTATAGTCTTCGACTGGAAACGAATATACAATATAGGTTGTGGTATCGAAAAAAACAGGAACACCACTGACAAACACTATCATTACGCATGTGTCAAAATCACATACTCGCAGGCATTCAAAATTACCATAAGGAATAATAACATTCCCATAGGCATCACAGGTTCGAGTGCCATAATGGTCATACGTAACCGAATCTGTGCCGTTTGCCATTGAAAAGCCAAAGTGGAAATCATAGCTGTCTCCATAACTCATTGGCAAAGGAGCCGAATCTACGGGCTCATACTGCAAAAGGTAAGTAGTGCCAGGAGATATCAGACCCAAACCAAGCATACTTATAAAACTGGGCTCGAGCTCATAATATTGATACACTGTATCACTATCTGCGAATGACATATAAACCAAATTTGCATTGGGGAATGAATCAGCAAAAGGTGTGGATGATACGGGAACAATAAATAGATCCTCACTCTCTGTGCCCATTGGTTGGGAAGTAAAATTCCAGGTCTGTGGACCACCTGTAGAACCAAGCTCAACCGTTACACTATCCTTACCATTTTTTGTCCACACAGTCCCAATATAATGAGGTATCTCGGTCCAGTCAATGACAATCTGGCTGTATAAAGGTATGATTGTCACACACAGAACAAATAATAAGATCGACTTTGATAATTTCATATATCCTCCTTTTAATATTATTATCATTAAAATTTTAAAAAAATCAAGGGGTAAAGATTTCCATGAAAAAATTTTCATTGTCTGTACAGTTGACATTTAGCCTTTTTAATCTATAATTGAATATGTTTAAACGTGTATACTTAGCCCCTGATGAATTTACTGCAATCACGTTGCGAGAAATGCTAAAGAGTCAAAATATTAAAGCAATGATACAAAGATTTGAAACGTCCTGGCTTGATGGCCTGCCGAAAATGATGAAAGGCGGCTGGGGTGAGGTTTTGGTATATGAAGAGGATATAGAAAAAGCAGAAGAATATATTAGAGAATTCTTGCAAGATTCTACTATTAATTAAACATTGGCTATATTAATAATTTTTTTAGTATCGCAGAATCCTGCTGAAGCAAGGGTAAGTTTCTGTGCTGTTGGCGATATTCTATTAGACCGGGGCATTAGAAAAAAAATCAAACAAAACAGTGTTAATTACCCTTTTGAAAATGTAGGTGAATTTATAAATAAATTTGATCTGGCATTTTGTAATCTCGAGTGTCCAATCTCTGCACGCGGTGCTTCAACAGGTAAAATATATTGTTTCAGGGCTGATACAAATTTCTTTACCGGGATAAAAAACGCGGGTTTTAACATCTTCTCCCTGGCAAATAACCACACGATTGACTGGGGTCGAAAAGCATGTATGGATACGAGAGAGATAATTGAAAAACACAATCTCTATGCAGTGGGCGCGGGCAAAGACCAAAAAGAGGCAAGAAAACCTGTAACAATTAGAATGAACGGTTTGAGATTCGCGCTATTTGCATATGTTGGTTTACCCCTCAAAGGTCTTATCTGGCCTGAGACCCAACCGGGCCCTGCCCAGGCAACAATAGAAGAAATCATCGCAGAAATTAAGAAGATAAGAGAACAAGTCGATTTTGTAGTCGTCTCGCTCCACTGGGGTACAGAATATCAACATAAACCAATGGCAAATCAGTCTGAGTGGGCACATAAGATAATAGACGCAGGTGCTGACCTGGTCATTGGTCATCATCCCCATGTATTGCAGAGTATAGAAGTCTATAAAAACAGATTTATCCTCTACAGTCTTGGCAATTTTGTTTTTGACCAGCACAAACTTTACCAGCGGCAGACAGGAATATTTTCTTGCATATTCAAAAAAGGGAGAATCGATTCTCTTTCGTTTTACCCTGTTTTATTAGAAAATTTTCGTCCCGGTTTTGTAAAAGACACAGCCTATAAACTTATTGAAGAAAAAATCAAGGAAATATCTGAAGGATATAAGACAAAATTCTTGAGCAGAGATGACAAAATTTTTCTCACTGATTCGACATTGTCATTAAGCTTTGAAAATCCTATTAAGTATTCAAATATAGGTGACAATAAAATCAGTATTTACAACAACTTAATAGAAATGACCGATACCATCGGCAATATCATTGATACATTATTAATCGAACAAAACAGCGAAATAAAAGATTGTTGTTTAATCATAGATTCTACATGCCTGCATCTTTTTGCAATCATTGGAAAAACCAGAGAAATTCGGGGTGATTATCTGACACAGTATCGCATAACCGATAAGAAAATTATTGAAGAATGGCTTGAAAAAGACTACGATTACAATCCCTGGAAGATTGTTACCGCAGATATTGACGGCGATTCAATCCTTGAGATATGTCTTGGCGTTTATAAAAAGACAGTATTTCATTCGGAATATACAAATGGTCTATTTATCTATAACTGGGATGGAAATTTTATTCATCCAAAGTGGTTTGGCACAGAATTCTTAATACCGCTCTTGGATTTTGAATTTTATGATGTTGATAAAGATGGAATTGCGGATCTCATTACATTAGAAACAGAAAATGACAGCACAACGAAAATAATTGCCTACCAGTGGATGGGATCTGGATTCTGGCGATATAGAAAATTGGCAGAAAACTTAAGTGAAAATTGGTTGAGTAATGTAAATATAGAATCCTTTTTTCAAAAAAAATAGATATGTAAAAACGACGTAATTGTTCAATTTTCAGTTAAATACCAACAAAATCAATATATTCCATTGAGGATTAACTTTTTTTACTCAGGCGGTACATCAGTAATGGTAATGCTATTTTCACTAAATGATGAAGTAATGTTGAAATATCCAGTTCCGCAATCTGTGCTCCTGAATGACGTGGTATATTGATTATTAACGTATACATAATACCAATGTTCATGTTCCAAATCCGACAAAATGTTTTTCAACCCCAGAATAAAAGAATGATAAATTCGATAAGTCACATTACTAATATTACCTGTTTGACCTTTACCATAAAGGATAACAGATTGCTCATTAATTTCCGCTCCAAGCATGGTTGTACCATCAATTTTTCTAATTGATGGTGGCCATGGATAACCGCTTCTTTTCGTAATAATCACAGACAGAAATTCGGTAGTTACTGCTGGAATTGCGTTAGTAACATAAACCCCATAAGATGGGTAATTAGGTGGAGTATTAGAAGGCCATGAATTAATTTCTCTGTCAGCAGGAGAAAAGAATTTTATATGAAATTTATTTGTCTTTTCAATGAGTGAATCACCGTATATCTGGTCAGGGTTAACATGAACGAGCCATAGATATGCTCGGGGAGCATAAGGGTTTGAACTTTCTACTTCATCTTTCATCACAATATAGCCTTCTTTAGTAAAAACGATCTTTCTAATAAACTTCTTCATCCTCACATAACAACCTTCAGCCACACTGTTAGCGCAATAGCAGTAATTGCTATCAGTATAGAATCCTTTTAAATCACCTCTACTGTTACTGCGTTGACCATAATTTCCATCACCATTATTCCATATTGAATCAACAACGATAGTATTGTGATAAAGACTTTGCACCCGCTTGCGCATTCCATAATGTTCATTGATTATCCACGCACTGTTTGTTCCCACTACAAAATTATTTCGACTTTGGTGCCCATGTATTGGAACTTTACCATATGCATCAAAGATCATCGCCACTTCATTGTCATCTGCTACTTCGTTTGGCGTTTCCAGTCCAAGACCTGTTCGCATGCCGATCCAAAAATCGCCAAAGTTCTTACCGATCGTAAAAAAGGGTCTCTGAGGAACCAAATTGTCATCAAAAAATAAGAAATTTAAGCCATGATATTGATCATCATTATGCCATTCTGAAAGAGGATAACTGTAAATTCTTTTGTAAAACCACTGACCCTGGTTATTCTGTTGGTTAGTTACAAAGCAGAAAGTCTGATGCCAGGGCGATAGGGTCCAAACATCATTACCACTCTTGAACTCATGACTGCTCCCAGGACAGAGCGTATAGAGTCTGAATATCGGATAGTTTTCAAACCTATTTCGATAAGTTGTATGCTGAAAAATATCGTGCCCTCTAACTCTACGATTTGCTTCCCAGAACAGTGTAAGGAACGTAAGATTACACGATCCATAACTCAATGAACCATGCGCATATTCACCATCAGGGCCAAAGACCGGAATCATATCGGTTTCCTGGGCACCTATTTCCTGGGCACCTATATATAAACTTTCGATAATCGCCTCAGAAAAATCAGCATAATAGTTGCGTAGACTATCATCATCCAGAACTAACGCCATAAATCCAATCATCCCTGACATCCATTGGGGATGACCCGGGTAAAATGGCACAGATGGATCTTCAAACCCGCGTGTGCGCCATAAAAGATATCCGGGTACAATCCCCTGACTAAGTAAGGCATTCTGGAAAGACATCTTCTCATAATTGGTAAGGGAATCAAATAAGATATCATAGCCAAACGCAATGCAGAATTCATAAACCGTGTTGTGTTTTAGAATCAAGCCGCGATATTCACATGGCTTCATCCAGAAATTCCAGTTAGCAAGAGAGTTCATTGTGCCGCGTAGATAATTAAAAAAAGAGGTATCAGGTTCCTCAGGGTTATTCGGGTCAAGTTCTCCAATAATCCAGCGTAAGCCCATGGTTTCAAAACGATACCATAGCCATTTAGCCTCCAGGTCCAAAAACCATTCCTGCAGACGCTCAATAGAATCACCCGATACATAGGAAGGTTCATTATAGGGGAAGTCACGACCTAAAATGACACGATCTTCATTCAAATCGTTGGATTCTTCAGTTATTTTATCCCAATAAGTTTGATAAGTCCGTTGGATTGTCGAGGTACTGTCATTTTTTCTTGCCCGTAACCTAGGTAATTCCGATGCATTAAACAGCAGTCGAGGATGCTTACCCTGAGGCGGAGTGGTTATAATAAAATCATCATAAATACCAACACCACTCTCAATTGCCGCATGTTCTGTACCAAGAAGAAATTGATCAGGCTTATTATCCCCACTGATTGACTCGTACGTACCAATCCATTTACCATTAATATATAAGACCACACTGTCGCCATTGACTTTATCAATCTGAAAACGATATCACCTTTCAATCGGAAAATTCGTGTCACCTAGCCACTGAGTAATATGATATTCATATCCATAATCGAATCTGAATATCATATCCGGTTTTAGGAAAAAAACATTAGAATGTGGACCATTATCGTCAATCACAGTAAGTGGGATTGAATCGCCTTTCACAACATGCAATTTTAGAACAATATCTGCTTGAAGACTGCGGCCATCTACCCAGACCTGAGGTTTATATAGAGTAAAGTTCTTGAACGTATTTTTATATTTCTCATAAAAATGAAAATAGAACTCGACCATATATTCAGTTGAAACAGGAATAACAGGAAAAGAATGAATAGCGTTTGCAATTTTCTCATCTGAATCATCAAAAATTCCCATACTGACAATACCATGATGCTGGATTCTCACGAAATCAGGATTGATCGGTTCACCTTGCCAGTATCTATTTGGTTCTGGGTCAACCACACATTGAACTTTTCCTTTTGTTGCCCAGTCAACAAGAAGACTATCCTCAAAATTATCATCAAAGAAAATTGTTCCAAACAATATACAAGGTAACAACACTATACTAAGAAATTTCATTGTTTGCTCCTCTATTTTAAGAACACCACTTTTTGCCTAATTGGATTCAAACCATCACGTATGAGTAAGATAAAGTATACCCCGGTTTCAAGCATATTACCTTTATCATCCCTGCCGTCCCATGAAACGGCAGAAGCAGGAAGCAAGAAACAAGAAGCCAGATTAAAAGTTTTGACTATCCGTCCTGAAACATCGAATATCTTTAACTCTATGCCCTTTGCACTACCTGTCCCGTAGGATGAATGTGTTATCCTATCGGGATGCCCTATGCCAAAGCTGATATTGATCAGCTTTGAGAACGGATTAGGATAAACCTGTAATTTTACGATTTCAGGATTTGGAATAAGCGGTTTCTCTTCAATGTCTGTCCAGAGTGAGTCAACATAAATATAAAAAGAATCACCATTGCAAAAATAGATTGTGTCGCCACGCGAATCAATACCACTGTAGTAGTAACGGTAATCATATTCATTAATCCATACTGGAAAGGGGTTTGCTGGATCAGAAATATCAAAGATTGCAATCTGCGGTGCCGGTTCTTGCAGGCGATGCTTTTTCGCCACAGGCTCTACAGGATAACAACACATAGTCGCATAGGCGAATTTACCTGAAACAGCAATATCACATGCTTTTTGCACATCCGCTCCTGTGCCGGGACTCGTAGCCAGAAGAAATGGATTAAATGGATCAGCTACATTTACGATATGTAGTGAAATATTTCCTGATAAAATATCTGCCTGCGGATAATATATTAAAGAATCTCTGTAAAAAGGTTCACTTTTGATCAAAGACCCACAATAAGGCAGGGGACATGAACCGATTTTTTGTGGGCTTGATGGATTGGTTAGATCATATACAAGGAGACTGCAAGCACTAACAAGTTCATAAAGATAATTATTACCTATGCTCAATCTTCCTGCAAATCTAACAGAGTCGATTACCCCAAGATAATGGAGACTCTCGGGGTTTACCGCATCCGCAAGCCTGAGGCTGTCCGCTGAAAAATAAAGATAACCTGATTGAGATGCCATATCACGAGTAACATAAGTGGGGATTACAATCGAATCGAGCAGGATTGAACCTGGTAGATTACTTATGTCAAAAGCTTTTAAAAAATTACCACGTGAATTCCAACCAATACTGAAGAGATACGGCGGAAAAACACATAAAGCTTGAAGCCGTCCACTTAATGTATCAATTTTTGTCACGACAAATGGTGAATCAGGGCGCGCAATATTAATAACTGGTAAATCCGTACAGGCAAGGAAAGCAAGCGTATCTAAAACAACCACATCATAACAGTCGTTATGCAATGAAATAGTTTCAATATCACAAGCACCGATTAGTCTAAATCGCGGCATTTGTCCAAAACTAACAACAGTTAACAACAGAACTACTATTAAGATTTTTTTATACATTGTATCCTCCTTTTATATAATTATAATAAAATTATTGAAATTGTCAAGTAGATATCGTAAAAACAGTAATTGTTCAATTCTCAGCGGAAATTTGGACTGCAATCATCCTACAGGATTTGTCTTAAATTTCCAGATATTTTGCACGATGAATCCAGCTCTTTTGTAAAAGGGCACGATGAATCGTGCGACTATATTGCCAAAACAATAGCTATGAATTGTCAGCGCGCAGCAAGCTGCGCTACTCCAGTCTTTACCTGTGAGGGTACTGAAAAAGTCTTCAGCACCCTCAAGATTTCTGGTTTTTTCAGAAATCTCCATGTAATCACTTGACATAAGTCCATGTGTAGCTATAATAGATAATGAAATACTGCTATCTTTTTTTACTTATTATCCCACTACTACTTAACTGCCCAAAAAAATATGCGCCAAAAGTCGAGAAGATTGAAGCAGTATATCTCTCTTCTCTTTATGAAGATATTCAAAAGGAAGAACCGCTCTTAACAGGAATAAAAGATTTATCCGGTCTAAAGATCGGACACATCAATACAGACCCGCCATTTATGGCAATACTTTTGGGAAGGCTGGGGTTTTATGAGCTGTTAAATAGTACTGGTATCGACTTTGTTATTGGCGATCCAATTGTATTCCGGGCAGATAATATAAACTACTTTTTTGTTCCAATATCCATGGGTTATGCAATAAAGAATTACGAAGGTATAAGATTTGCTATCCTGTGTAAAAACAAAGACTCGCTGACAATTGCTGATGAAATAAAAATAACTCTTGTTAAACAGAGAAGCGATGTCCTCTGGGTTATAGATAAAAATATGATCGATTCACCGCCTATGAAGATTAATTTTTTTATAAAAGACCGGGGATTGTCCGATACAAGTATAACGGCAATTGAAATAGAACCTGACACGATGCTACTGAAAAAACTACAAAATTTTAAGAATAATTTTAACAATATGCTCGGTAGAAAAATATACCTCGAGACCAAAAGACTCGATGAGTATATCCTTTCAAAAATCGCTCTTAGTAAAGACGTAAATGTAATTCTCTATCCAGAATATCTTTTTGGCGATGTAATAGAAAAGGATTCAATCAGTCTTTTGGAAATCTTAAATAATGTAATGTGCGAATTGAAATTTCAAAAATCTATAGATATGACGAAAAATGAAATATTAGAATTTAATAAAGAAAAAAAGTACAAAGTCTGGGGTAAATCAATAAGGACGAACCAGGTTCTTTTACCTGATAATCAAGGTGAATATTTATTTGATTTACTTGCCCCTATCAAGGAACCGGGAAATTATTAATATGCGCATACACTGGAAACGACTCATCTATGTAATTTTTATATGTCTATACTCCGGGCTGTTCTTTTATAATTTTCTAAACCCGTTCAATAACTGGTTTATCTCTTATATCTATACAATAATACTTATTATATGGCTCGGTGTAGAATATTATGAGAAACGTCTCTTTTTTCAAACAGGTCTTTTGCCAATGGCTTTGTACAGCTGGCCCCTGCGTTCTCTTTTTGCTCTATTCTTCTATTCTTCTTTTATCATTGGGATATCAACTATTGCCTGGTGGCATAAAAATCAAATAGGATTGTACCCTTTCATCCAGATCATTGGTCTTGCCCTCCTTGTTTTTTCGATATATTTTAGACGGCGAACATTTAAGGGAAAAAGAATCACTGAAAAAAATATCTCACAATTTTATTTAAGTATTCTTCTGCTCGTAAGTTCTATCGCACTCGGCTACGGTTCAAAATCTTTGATCTTTTATGTAATTATTATTGGCTTCCCATTAATATATTTACAAAGAAGATATGAATTCAAACAATTTAAGAACTTTGAGGTTTTTGTACGTGACACGCAAAAAAACGATAAAATCAAAGAAAAGAATTATGCCAACCTATGGGAAAAATATATTGATAAGCAATTGAAAAAGAGGAAGAAAAAGTGAATATATTATTAGGTACCCTGACATTATTTATCTTTAATGCGGAACTTCCCGCAAAGATTACATATTTAGTAGGAACAGTAACTGTAGCAAGGAAAGAAAAAATGTATTCAGCAGTACTTAATACCTCCCTTTATGTTAATGACATCATTACCACAGGTGATGAATCAACATGCGAAATCGAGTTTTCCAATTATTCATTGATTCGTCTTGAGTCAAATTCAAGTATAAAGATTGAAAGAAAAGAAGAAACAAAAAAAGGTGTTTTCCACCGCATCTTCGCCTCAATAGGAGAAATTGTTACAAAGGTTGCGAAATTAAACAAAGGCGATGAATACGAACTCAGGACCGATGCTGCCCAGGCATTTATCCGGGGAACAACCTTTAAGACTATTGTTAAAGAAGATGGAGCAAGTTCTTTTAGCGTATTTGAAGGAAAAATTGGTGTCAAAAGTCTGGTTGAGGGTGCAAAAGAAGTATTGGTCGACAAAAACCTCAAGTCAATAATAAAAAAAGGAGAATTAGTGCCTTTTGTTGATAAACTTTCTGATTTAGAAATTTCTGCCTTTACTACGAAATTTGATGACTTCATCAAACGAGGTGCGGTCTTAGACGAATTACGTGAAAAGTTTGAAAAAGAAAAGAAGGAAAAAGAAGAAGAACTGAAGAAAAAGAAAGACGAGGGAACAGACAAGCTAAAGGGCATGTTTAAATAATCTGATTACATAGATTAGGCGATGTTCAAAAAACTACGATGGTTAAGAAAAATACACATTAGCTGTGCAATATTTGTAATTTATACAATTTTTTCGAACTGTTATTGTGATAAACCATCAGTTAAACCAGGTTTTAAAATCGTATCAATTTCTCCGGCAATGACGGAGATTCTTTTTGCACTTGGTGCGGGAAATGACATAGTTGGAGTCACAACATTCTGCAACTATCCTGAAGAAGCAAAAGGAATATACAAAATAGGTGATTTTTCTAATCCTTCAATTGAAAGGATTGTTGGACTGAAACCTGATCTGGTAATAGTAAATCTACCGGAACAGATGAGGATAAAAAAACAACTTAAAAAACTCGGAATCACTATTTTTGTATCATCCCCTAAATCTTTAAACGATATCTATAAAGAAATAGCCGATATTGGTAGAATAGTAAAAAAAGAACGTGTAGCAGATTCGCTCATCCATTACATGAAAATGAATATAGGACCATCTGAACATAAGAGAAAAAAAAGTGTATACATAGAACTTTCACCACGACCTCTTGTGACTATGGGTGCGCATAGTTTTCTTAATGAAATGCTGGAGATGGCAGGTGGAAAAAATATCTTTTCTGACCTGAACAAAGATTATCCCGTAGTGTCCCAGGAAGAGGTCATTAAAAGAAATCCCGAGATTATCATTCTTTTGCATCCTGGAAATATTACAGATCGTTTAGCCTGGAAAAAAATCTCCGCAATCAAAAAAGATAAGGTTTATACAAATCTCAATCAGGATCATATCTTGCGACCGGGACCAAGATTAGTAGAAGGATTTAAAGAATTACAACGGATAATACGTGAATAAATTCGTACCTGTTATTCTAATTTTTTTATTGGCAATATTTGTCAGTATTATGGTTGGACCTGCACAGTTGACCAGCGAAATCATCCAGTTACGTTTATCAAGGGTAATCCTCGGCATATTTGCCGGCGGCATACTGGCATTTTGCGGCGGTGTCTTGCAAGGATTATTTGGCAATCCATTAGTTGAACCCTATACACTCGGTTCAGCATCTGGTGCAGCCCTGGGCGGCTCAATTGGAATTCTGCTCTTTGGAACAATCAGCCCGCTCTTTGCTTTTTTCGGTTCACTCGGTATTGGTTTCTTTGTATTTACTGTTGCACGTATTGAAGGCGGATTGCTCAGGGACCGGTTAATACTTGCTGGCGTGGTTATGAGCTTTTTGTGTTCTTCCCTGGTTATGATCATAATGGTCATGGGGGGTCGGGAATTATATGAGATTCTTTATCTTTTAATGGGTTATCTTGGCATTATAATAAATGCAGAGAACCGTCTGTTTATTATATTGATGATCGTTCTTTCCGTAGTCTTAATGTTATTCTTGTACCGGTACCACAGAGAACTCGATATTATATCTCAAGGACTGGAAACCGCTGCCGGGCTTGGCATTGATATCCAGAAATTCTCAGTAATCATCTTTCTTATTACGTCTCTTCTTATTGGTCTTACTGTATCACTTGTTGGTGCCATAGGATTTGTTGGTCTGGTCATCCCCCATATATCGAAACTCCTGTTCGGGCCAAAGCATCTGTATAACCTGCCTGCGTCATTTATTCTGGGAGCGACATTCTTGCTGCTTGCCGATACTGTATCGCGTATTATTACTGTGTATGAACTTCCCGTAGGCGTTGTCACCTCACTCATTGGTGTACCATTTTTTATCTACCTTTACAGGAAATAAGATGAAACAATCTATGTTATGTAGTTACTTGATTTATCAAGCTGCTTTTTATAAGAGGTAATGCGAATATGTAATTCGTGTTTTTATGGAAACAATTAAAGTAAAAAATATTCACTTTTCCTATGATACAAAAGACGTTATAAAAAATGTCTCTTTTTCACTAAAGCAGGGAGAATTCCTTGGTATTATTGGCCCTAACGGCGCTGGAAAATCGACCATACTCAGAATTCTCTGCGGCATATTAAAACCAAAAACAGGTGAGATCATTATCTTTGATAAAGATATAAATGACATTAACAAGAAAATCCTTGCCCAAAAGATCGCTTTTGTACCACAGGAAACCCATTTCGCCTTAAATTTCCCAGTAGAGGAGATTGTTTTGATGGGCAGATTTCCTTATCTGCGCGCTTTTCAACGGGAACGCAAAAAAGATTTCCAGGCAACTGAACACGCACTGATGTATGCCAATGTTTCACAATTTAGAGAACGGCCAATAAATTCTCTGTCTTCTGGTGAACGACAAAGAGTTGTGCTTGCACGCGCACTTGCTCAAGAACCTGAAATACTCCTTCTTGATGAACCAACAAGCCACCTCGACCTCCATCATCAATACGCAATAATGGAGCTTTTAAAGAAATTAAATGCTGAAGGCATGTCAATCATCATTATTAATCATGATTTGAACTTGGCAAGTCTATACTGCCAGCGCCTGGTGCTCATGCATGAAGGATGTATCTACTCAAAAGGTACGCCGCAATCTCTTATAAACGAAAAAATCTTGAACACAGTTTACAAAACCGAAGTAAAGATAATAAAACATCCTTATAAAGACGTCCCTCAAATCTTTTTTCATCCAAAAGGAGAATAATATGAAGATTATAAATAAAAGGATCAGGCTGAATACAAAAGGAGTTGGAGATCTCGTCAATATTACAGACAAGATCGCACAATTACTCCAGTCCTCAAAATTGGAAAACGGTAATGTAACTGTCTTTAACATCGGATCTACTGCTGCCATCACCACCTTTGAATTTGAACCCGGTTTAATAGAAGATGTGCAGGAAATGTACGAAAAAATTGTGCCCTCAAACAGGCACTATCATCACGATGATACATGGGGTGATGCTAATGGGTTCAGCCACTTAAGGGCAGCGCTTCAGGGTCCCTCTCTTACCATACCCTTTGAAGACACTAAGCTTTTGCTGGGTACCTGGCAGCAAGTCGTCCTTGCAGAATTTGACAATAGACCCCGACAACGCAAAATAGTAATCCAGATTATCGGGGAATAACCTTTCGAAATCCCAACCTATCTCATTTTTTCATAATATAAGGCGCGGTTGTAAGACATCAAAAAAATGAACTGAGGCGTCTTTTAATCGATTATCTCAATCTGCGATGGGCTTTTTAAAATAATCTCTGGTTTGCCTTTGTATTCTTTTATCAAACCTTTTACCCTTACCTTACGGTTTAAATAGTAATCTTCAGGATTGGATGGAAATCTATTAAAATCGCTTGCGAATATAAGTGCAGTAAAATATATCCGCCAATTTTTATGGAAATTTAGAAAACAAACCTTACCCGTATTATTCGATATTACAATCTTACCTTCAACAATTTTTGTCTGGCCATAATATTTTGCAGCATCGCGCCATGAGATAATCTCATATGTAATTTCTTTCTCCGGCATTGGACGGGCAAGTATACCTGAAGTATCGGGTGTCTGGAATACTGCAAAAGACCATAACCCCCTTCTATTTCTTACAGCGATCTTTTCCAAACCTTCAAGTTCTTTTCTGTATAATGTATCCGGTGGATAGAATCGAGTTTCTGCATAGCCCATTCTCGCAAGTTCAGCATTGATAAAATTGCCATTTACATAGACGTATCTTAATAATCTACCATAGTCGTCTTTATCAGTAATATCTTTTTCCAACCGTACACTTTTGTTAAGGATCAAAAGTAAAAGAAAATCCTTTGCAATATCTGCTCCAGGATCACCCATTTCTGGTGTATTAATTCCTAAAAGCCTGATAGTTTCACCATTTTGTGTCCTGAATGTATCACCATCTATTACCTCAGTTACTTTATTGGTTTTTGTACAGGTAACAAGTATCAACAAAAAAATCAAGAGCCAGTAATGAACCTTGAGTCTATTCATGATCCATTATACTGAAAATCTATCAATTGTCAAAGCCTTAAGACTATCAATATTGATCTTATGATTCCAGTCTGGGTGATTATTTTATTAGCAACAGTTTCTTGGTTTGTGAAAAATTATCGCCGACTTTCAATTGTACAAAATATATGCCCGATGGCATAAGTTTACCATCTTTATCTCTGCCATCCCATGAAATGGTAGAAGTAAGAGGTAAGAAGTCAGAAGTCAGATTAAAAATTTTTACTATCCTGCCTGAAACGTCATAGATTTCCAAAGAAATATCTTGCATCTTACATCTTGCATCTTGCATCTGAAAACTGATTTCTGTTTTCTGTCGGAATGGATTCGGATAAATATCCAATATTATGTTATTACTTTTTTTATCAAAATATATTGCGTCTTCTTCTACGCCGGTTGGATTTTTCACGGGTAGAATCAATGCAGATGGATAATTAACATCACGATAGATACGATTCAAGGCGATCACCGTATCTCCAGGTACATAAAGACTGTCTCCGTTGTTAAGATTAATATCAAAGCGAGGATAGTTTGATGATGAAATAACAACTCTTACTCGATGCCCCTGAACAAAGGTTAAACCTACATTTGGCATTTCAATTGTGACTTCATAGATCTCTCCGGGTGTCATTAATATTTCCTCATCATAAGATTCCCGAAAGCGCATCCGCCGTATCCCCTCTAAAACCAACATAGATCTGCCATCCGGATATACGTCGCAAAGGCGCACAGTAAAGTCAGTGTCAAAACAGTCTGAGGAAACATATAACTGCATGCTCACTTCTCCATCAACTACTAAATCTTCGGTAAGAACAGCGGTTGAAAAAACGACTGCATCATCCCGGTTTTCCACTTGCCATCTTTGGTCATATGGACCATGCAAAAGGAAGATACTGATGCCTGCACCGCCAATACTTGGGGATGGATCACGTGGATCATAATAAAACGTATCGGGTAGATAGGTCTGTTCAGGCATTACCACAGAAAGACTGCCTGCAGGATGCAAGTAATAAGATGTGGAACTTACACTATCAGAAGGCCATGCTTCACTAGACTGCCATTCATCAGTTCCCATCTGAAAATAACGAACCGATGGGAGTGTGTCATAACCATTTGGAACACCCCTTAACCAATAATCAAAAAACCCGAGCGCTTCTGTCTCTGGCACTCCTGCTGCATCTGGATACTCTAATTGTCCTTGTACTGTATCTCCTATATGATGGTGATGCCACGGCCCTATTATGAACTTATGATGCTCCCTACCATTTGCTCCACCTATTGTTGTCAGATCATTAAAGGCACGGAAAATACCATATGAATAACTGTGATGGTCATACCAACCTCCCATTAATAACATGGGAACATCAATCTCCTGTGGGTAATTCGAAAAATATTCTAAAAGCACCCAGAACAGATCATGAATTGGGTGCTCTAAAAATAGTCCAATATCAAATCCAAGCAATAAAATCATTATTACATATTCTGTTCTTAATGCTCCTCCGCAGAAATATCTTTGATAGTACTGCATATAGTCAGCAACTATGGGAACACCACATAATAAATGTGGAGGCTGCTCTCGTGCTGTTTGATATTGTACCCCGCCAACTGCAGAAATGCCCCACATTCCAATATTACCATTACACCAACTCTGCTGTGCTATCCACTCAACACAATCATAGCCATCTTCGCCATGATTGGGATTTTCTACGGCGGCTCCAGCCGAACCGTAAAAACCCCGCCAATCAACAATAACAAAAGCATAATCATCAGTATCAAGCGGCAGCCCATGAGTTTGGTACCACGCCTTGTTGTAAGGTGTCTTAATGAGTATAACTGGAAAGGCTTGCAATGTATCAGGAGAATATACATCAGCCGCAAGATATTGACTGTCACGCATAGGTATCCAGGTAGAGAAGAAGTCGTCTGAATACAGATTTTCAGAAAACAGGAATACAATGAATATCATAAAACATGATTTTTTAAACATTATATGCTCCTTATATTATTTCAAAAATAATATCTTTTTTGTCTGCGATCCTTTATCGACCTCAAGCCTGCAAAAATAGACCCCGGATGGTAGAATATCATCCTTATCATCCCGGCCATCCCACGAAATGGCAGAAGCAAGAGGTAAGAAGCCAGAAGCCAGATTAAAAGATTTAACTATCCGGCCTGTAACGTCATAGATTTTCAAAGTGAAATCTTGCATCTTACATCTTGCATCTTGCATCTGAAAGCTGATATCTGTTTTATTTCGGAACGGATTTGGATAAACGTCCAATTTTGCTCCGCACAAAGCGGATCTTACTTTGAATTTTGCATTTTCATAAATTCCTGTACTCCAGTTGAGTGCAACGCAATACGGAAAATCAGCTACTGGAAGACTATCAAAGACCGTTAGAGTCTCGCTGATATAGAAATCAATATTATTTACTGAACCACTCATAAGGTCTATGAGAACCGCAGAAGTTACACTTGTGTCGTTGACCGTGAGCTTTAAAAGTTTGTCTGCATAGATATCCTCTGCTTCTATTCCGAACCAGTACACAATAAACCGCCCGCCCATTACAGTATCCTCAAAATTGGCATAGGCAAGTCTATTAAAAAAAAACGTATCTGCATTGATGTTCTCAAAATATGATGAGAAATTCTGTGTGCTCTGCACTGCCTCATCGAAAACGCTGCAGATATTCTGAAGAGCATAGTATGATTCTTTACGGATGCAATTAGTGTCAATTTTTACAAGATTCCATATATCAAATCTCGAACCATCCCAGTAAGTTTCTAAATAAAATCTATGGCTATCTGGTTCAAGGTTGAAGAATCTTAAGAACTTACCTGATACTGGAGTCCACCTGTATTCACTTGTTGAATACCAGTTCCCGACACTGAACCACATAGTATCCAGTGCCGCAACAAACACACTAATACTATCACCATTTCCCACACTTCTCGACCATAGATTATACCATTTACTTTCTATTAAATCAAAATCATAGTAAGCATAACCTGAATCTCCCATGCCGTTCGGTGTCCAAATACAAGAATCACCTGAAGCCAAAGGATCATAAATCGTTTCCATTGGCGGGAATATTTCAGTATAATCTTCGCCTTCAGAAGTAAAAGTATACACATCCTGTGGAGTATATACTATGCCGCAAAATGGAGCTTCACCAAAATTAAAATCTGTACGTTCAGAATAGTCATCGACCCAGTCAGACCTTCCCATATTATTTGTTAAACTATGTAAGTCCCAATCAACAGTCCAGGTAGTTATCTCTATATCCTGTTTGAGATTGAGAATATATCTTCTTGCAAGGTACTTTGCCTGCGTTGTTTCAGATGAATGTTGAGGATTAAACGGATCAGGGCTCAATGGATCTGGATAAATTGAATCTGAAAGGAAACAGCCCTCAGTATCCCATATCTCAAGACTATTACTAAATAATGCAATCGTATCTTTCAGGGCTTCTATTTCTTCCTCATAAGAGTTATAGGGACTCTCAAATTGACTATTTGGCGTCCATGTTAACAGGTTTTGAGGTGCTTCAGGCAGTGTCCGATAAGGATGTATGCCTATTTTATCCACATATTCGAAAATGTTGTTCTCAAGACAGAACTTGATGAATTTAATATCAATAAGTGCCGTCCCGCCAAGACAAATAACAGCATCAGAATCAATTGCTCTTATGACCTTTGCTGTTGAACACACAAGAGCAGAGTATTGTACAGGATTTGCCGCGGGAAGCCATGTTTCATCAAGATTGGGCTCGTTCCATATTTCCCAGTAATTCACTGTATCTCGATACCTTTTTACCACAGTATCTACATAAGCAAGCCAGGCAGCAAAGTAAACAGCACTATCTGGTATTGGAGGATACCCGTTCGGGTTGTATAAGACATTCGGGTCAGATAATATAAGATAAGGTGTGATACTGTGGTTAAGAAGCTGGTTTATTATTGTATCTATAGACGTAAAGTCATAGTATCCAATAGAATCGTGTTCAACATATCCCCATGGCACTCCAAGCCGGCACCACTTGATACCGGACTCAAACATCTTTTCGGTTATATCCTTACGTATAGGACCTATATCAAGCCAGATAGTATGTATTCCTATACCAGAACCTGTAATCTCCGCAGAATTCCTCGGTTCAAGATGTTCACTGGAAATAGAAGTAAATAACAGAAGAGAAATAATCAAACACCTATTCAACACCACTATCTCCTTTTTACCGAACAAGGATTAATTTTTTCACAGATTTAAAATCACCAGTTTGCAGTTGACAGAAATAGATGCCAGATGGAACAAATGCACCTTTCTCATCCCGGCCGTCCCAGGAAACTGCAGAAGCAAGAGGTAAGAAGTCAGAAGTCAGATTAAAAATTTTTACTATCCTGCCTGAAACGTCATAGATTTCCAAAGAAATATCTTGCATCTTACGTCTTGCATCTTGCATCTGAAAACTGATTTCTGTTTTCTGTCGGAATGGATTTGGATAGATCTGAAGATATGAACTAGATACACCTACATCTTTATTCTCATTAACGCCTTGAGCCTGTAAAGTTATATCTCCAAATGCAGTCAGGCTGTCTCCTGCATCATCCCATACTGTAAAGCGGAGGTCATAGTCGCCTTCACTCATGCCAGCAGTGTTCCATGCAGCAATAATATCGTTGTGAATTTGATTCAATGATTCATGTATCATGGTCCAGATAGTATCTCCATTATAAGCCCAATACAGTTTATATCTGTCATAAGTGATTGAGTTAAAAGGACCTACGTCTATCCACGCCGAGCCGTATATATCAATAGTCGTATCAACCATACCAGTAATAGGACTGTCAATGGCAGTCACCATTACCAAAGAAGTATCCCATGCCTCAGGTTCATATTCAAAAAATGAATTGACTGCCAGAAAATAAGAATGTCCATGTGCAAGATTCGTAGATTGATATGGCCAGAGCGGTATGACAGAGGTGTTTACCATTAGTAAAGTTGCTCTATCCCACGAACTTACAAATGCCTGACCTATTCCATCTACGAATGAAACCAAAGCACTGTCTTCTACACTGAGCGATATTGTGGCGCCGTCATGTGTACAACGGGTTGCATATGTTTCAGAATTGCCCCTACCGATCATCTCCCCGAATATACAAGAATCAATATTGAATACTGTATTTTCCATTGGATACCAGTTCCACCAATATGCATACGTATTTACATACTCAAGATGTCTGTCTGACAAGGGAACAATAAGATTACTATAGAAATTATAGTCAGCAATTCCGTAGATATCGAATGTATCAGAACCAGGTATTCTAATAGCTGAACCACGAATTACAGAGTTGCTGACTATAACTGAACATCCTGGCCAGGTTTCGAATGACCACCAGCATTGCCAGCATGTATCAGCAATGAATGTATAACCTATGCCATCCACTCCAGGTGTTGCTTCTGAAAATTCAAATTGTTCAACAGTATCCGGGGCTGGGAACTGGATATCAATGATTGAACCGTCTGGAGCCTGAAACCAGGGCATCAGGGTATCGCAACGCGTAAAGTGAATAAAGCAGGAATCCCCCACCATAAGGTCTCCTACATGATACACATCTTCAAGTATTAGTGTTGATTTGTCAAAAATCTTTCTGAAGGTCCAATCAGGGAAAGTTGTGCGTGTTGCTATGTATGTAGAATTGTCATGGAGCTGAGCATAGTGCATAACCCCATTCGCATCTACTGTAGCATCTGTTGCCTCAAATTTGGCACTGTCCACAAGCCAGACATAATACTGTCCTACATAATACTGCTCAAAGTGAAGATGTGCATTATTTCTGAAAATAGCCTGTCCCTGATTTTGCGCATACAAGTGTCCGGAAAGAATCAGTTGCGCATTATCCACCAGAAGCGCACCTTGACCATAGATAATAATGTCGTCGTCTTGAACATAATTTGTATCTATGAAAAATGTGTCAGGTCCCGGTCCTATGTAAAGAATATCCCTTTTATCAGAAGCATAATCAAAATCTTTGTTTCTTGAGAAAGCAGTCTGTCCTGACAATAATCCTCTGCTCCTGGGGATATGCCTTGTGTAATCCTCAAGATGCAATGGGCTTTGAGTCGTATGCTTTTTTGTACCCAAAACTACCTGCTTATCCCGATTCTCAAGACAAACCTTGTCAACCTTATCCTGGGGAAAATTACTTTTATGAGCATGTAAATACGAAATGGATATAAGCAAAACCATAATAACATAAACAAAAATATTTACTTTTATTCTTACTTTTATGATTTTTTTCATAACATCATCCTTTTTCTGCTATTTTAAAAAGAATACTTTCTTTGTTTGCCTGCCCGCCGCTTTGCTCTGGCAGGCGGGCAAAAACTCATCGCCTACTTTTAACTCACAGAAATAGGTTTAGAAAAACTCACTAACCAGGTATGATAGATTTCTTTATACCCAGATAATTATTCCATCACAAATTTTTTGATATGTATAGAGAAACTTTTTTATTCTGATTGGCAATCCCAATTTTCCATTGGTTCATACCTGTTCCGAGTTCCATCATTTTTATATTATGCACTTGTGCGGTCTTGTGTGCATCAAAGATATTCCAGCAATGGATGCCTAAACCAACAAGGAATGCCCCAATTGCAGTAGCGGCTTTCTGATCTCTTTCTTCCTCGGTCAGTGACTCATTATCTGCCTCTTGAGCACACTCATTTGCGATTCCGTATAAAACAGCAGTACTTATTAAAAAGAGTCCTCCTTTTAACCACTTACCGCAATACATCTGACCTATTCCCGGCATCTGAGCTGACAACAAACCAGCAAGCAATGGATCTTTCGGAATGACGACCTCTTTTATTATTATTGTCCTTACCATGGGCTGGTTCAATATCTCGGTTTTGGTCGTGTCATTTTCAGCCCAGGAAATAGAATAAAAAGCGATTAAACCTATTAAAGATATTAAAAATTTATTCATATTCCTCCTTTATCCACACTATCCCCTCGCACCCCTTGTTTCCTTGCTGCTTGATGGGAAGGAAATAAAGCATAGGATTTTCCTCCCCATCAAGAAAACAGAGCTGTTTTTTAAGCTTCTCCTTCTTCTAATATGAAGTAGTGTCTTATTTTCCATGCCTCACTTAACAATATATAATATCCGTCATATCCATTAGGATCCGGTTCGGCAAAGAACTCGTACCTGACAAATATCGTTTCCTGGAATTTACCCCAATTGTCTTCTGTGCTACCCGCACCATCAGAACCGAAACGGAATTGTGCTGATAATCTAATATTGGGCGAAGTTGTTATGTCGATCTCAGCAGATTCATCTATTGTGCTTATATCATACACATATTCATACCAGGTATCTTCCCAATTCCATTTCATCTCACCAAATACATGCAATGTATCAGGGATTAAACCAATTGAGTGGAACCATATATCACGGACCTCAGCCAAAAGCCAGGCATCTATCTGAGTTACTGTGCTATCATAGTAAAGAGAATCCCAGATGTCAGGTGTAAACATCAAAAGAAAGAGCACTGAATCAATTACAATACCAGTGCTATCTAAAGGATATTTCTGGAAGTATTTATAATAAACAGTATTAGTTCCCTCAGGGATATCAAAAGTATCAGGGCCTTCCCAGCCAAAGGGCGGGCCGAGTAAACCTGGACCACTATAAGCACCAATATCAGTCATCCTTCCCATCATCATAAGGCCCTCAATCAGATTTTCCGCCTCGGTCAATTCTTCTTCATCAGACTGCTCCACACCGCAACTGATCAGGGTCACGAACAACAACGCAGCTCCTATTGCAACGATTCTTTTATTGATTCTTTTCTTCATAAAGCCTCCTCAATTTCCTAATATGCAAAATCCATGCCCGAATAGAATCTCCGTGTTTTCGAAACATTTTAATAAATATCGTATAATCACCGTATGATTTTTGATACACCAATGGTCATAATTGATACGCTCATTCTTTTTTGATTCCCAATTGCTTGATACGTCGTGAGAGATTACTCCTTTGAACACCCAATTTTTCTGCGGTCTTTGATATGTTCCATTGATTAAGTGCTAATTGGGTTCTGATATACCTCTTCTCCATATCGTTCTTTACGACACCCAGGTTTTTCGGTTCGGTAAATATGTCTTCTTCTGTTACAGCACTGATTCCATTTCCAATATGTAAACTATCAATTGTAATTTCTTCCTCCTTGCAAATAATGACTGCCCGCTCGATAATATTCCTTAGTTCTCTAATATTACCTGAGAAATATAATGTGCTGAGATAAGATTCGGCTTCTTTATTCAATCTTTTCAGATGAAAACCATTTTCAAAACAATATTCTTTCAAAAAATGGTTTGCTAATAATGGTATATCTATTCGTCGCTCCCTCAAAGGGTGTAAATAAATCTGAAAAACGTTTATCCTGTGATATAAGTCAGCACGAAAATTGCCTTTTTTAATCTCCTCGGTGATATTTTTATTGGTCGCCGCAATTACCCTGAGATCAACCTTTATTGAAGACAGTCCTCCTATTCTTTGAAATTCACCATCCTCCAAGACTCTCAATACCTTTGCCTGGGTATGTTGATCCATATCACCGATTTCGTCCAAAAAGATTGTTCCTTTATCAGCCATTTCGAATTTACCAATTTTGCGCTGGTAAGCACCTGTGAATGCCCCTTTTTCAAAACCAAACAATTCGCTCTCAATCAATTCATTAGGAATAGCTGCACAATTTACCTTTATAAATGGTTTGCCTTTCCTCGAACTAAATTGGTGAATCCAGTAGCTAACAAGTTCTTTACCAGTACCACTCTCGCCTGTTATGATTACTCGGCTATTGGTTGAAGCAACACACTTTATATCATCCCAAATCTTTTTCATCTGCGGAGATTCTCCAATCATCTGATACTGTTTATCTTGCCTGTGTAACCACTCTCTCCGTTCTTTATTAAAACTTCTTTTTTCCAGAGCATGATCGACTGTAATTAAAACTCTATCCATACTCAAAGGCTTTTCTAAAAAATCATAGGCACCACGCTTCATCGCCTGGACCGCCTTCTCAATAGTACCGTGTCCTGATATCAAAATCACTTCAATTTCCGGATCAGTATCTTTTATTCTTTTTAATACCTCTAACCCATCAATCCCCGGCAACAGAACATCGAGAAGCACGATATCTATGTCATCCTTTTCAACAGAGACTAAACCCTTTTCGCCGTCTGATACTTCTAAAGCCTCATAACCCTCATCAGTCAATATTTCACCAAGGTTTGTCCTTATACTGGCATTATCATCGATTATTAATACCTTAGCCATTAGTACCTCCACTATTCTCGGATAAATTTTTCCGCAAACCCCATTAGATAAGAATTCATCTAACCGGGTAAAGGTAACCTTATTATAATTCTGGTTCCCTTTCCAGACTCACTCTCAATAATAACTTCACCTCCGTGCTCATTGACAATCTGCTTCACTACTGCCAATCCTAATCCAGTACCTTTAGTCTTTGTCGTGAAGTATGGATCAAATACCCTATCAAGATTTTCCGAATCAAAACCCGAACCATTATCCTCAAAATAAACAATCACCTCACCTCTGTTCCTTTCTGTCTTTATTAATATCTCCCCCTTATTGTTATCGAACGCATCAAGAGAATTCTTAAGCAGATTTAAAAAGACCCGTCGCATAAGTTCTTTATCAAGGTAAATTTTACTTATTTTCGGATCTAATATTTTAGTTATCTTAACACCTTTTGAATAATCCTCATAATCTGTAATTATTTCTTTAATTAAAGTATTAAGGTTGGTCGGTCTTAAAGCTGGGTATGGAGAACGGGCGAAATCAGAAAACTCCTTAGCCAATTTTTGTAATGTGTTTATTTCAGTTAAAATCATCTGACTGCTCTTTTCCAGAATTTTTGGTAAGTCTTTATCCTTATTCTTAAATCGCTTTATCAATCTTTCCGTAGAAAGCCTGATTGCAGTCAAAGGATTTCTAATTTCATGCGCCATGGTCCGCGCCGCATCGCGCCAGGCAGCAATCCTCTCGGTCTGTTTCAATCTTTCCCTGCTTCTCTTTAACTGAACAGTCATCTCATTAAAGGCATTTACCACCTTTCCAATTTCACCCCCTGGTTGTGAAATCGTGATTTCCAGATCACCTTTTCCTGCCTTAGACAATGCAACAGATAATTCCCTCAGGGGTTTTGTTATGCGGAAAAGAATTAAAGAAATTATTATTACTGACAAAAGAAAAAATACAGTACCGAATAGCAGACTAAATCCGATAATTTGTCCTTCAAAAAGATTTCTCAATCCTTTTAATTGACGATATGTCTTTAAAGCCTTTTCTGCCTGAGTCTGTTCAAGAGGATTCTGGGCACTGTTAACCGCAATCACCAACCCTTTTTCGATCTCCTTATTCTCCCAGAGGCCAAAAGTTGTGGTTGTAAGATAAAGCATAAATGCAATAAGGAAACACGTATAAATGAGGGACATCACCGCAAAGATTAAAATTGCCCTGCCTCTTAAACTCATCTCTTTAAAAGTTCCTTACCCTTGACCCAGACTGAATTCTGCCTGGGATATTTAAAATTCCAAAACGCGTTAAGATCAAATTGTTTTGCCTCTATAGCCTCAATTTCAATAGTGTTCAGCATAGCATCTATTTTTATAGAATACTGATTATTATCCTGAATCAGTACCAAAGAAACAACACTCATTTTTACTGAACTCACGGCGGTCTTTGCCTGTTCGAACTCAGTAAGAATTATCAGAGAATCTGAGCCAATAGA
>JAGMEL010000211.1 GCA_023128195.1 Caldifarciminota bacterium
CAAATTCTTTTTAATAACAATGCTGCTTGCATGATTGTGGCTATTCTTAAATAACAGCTGCAATTTTTTCATCGGTGACCCCACAAACTCCTTCTTCTGATTTCATTCACCGGTAATCAATTTAAATAAACGATCAATTATTTTACGCTCTACGTAACAAAAACTCTGTGGAACACTTGCAAAATCCATAAGATCTCTTAGTTGATGTGGGGTTTTCAGTGTAAATACACGGCCAATTCTAATTGCAAATCCTTTACGGTTTGAATTATAGTAAGTCCAATAATCAAATTCTTCAATACCACCCACTTTGCTATAACGCTGCCATAACTCTGCAGGATTACCTTCATCAAAGCCTGCAACTTCGAAAAAGCCCATTATCTCTTGTCTCGGATAAGTAGCGTACATGATGATATGTGAAACCGCAGTATTCATGCGTATCTTCCGAAATTCTATCTGTTTTTCTCCAGATAGAATTTTCTCTACGAAACGAGGTTTTATTGATAACAGAGCTACTTTTGGATATTTTTCTGAAACCATTCTAGACCTTTCGTAGATATTTTGGTGATTGATTGAGGTGGAGCAGTGATAATATGTGCTGCTTTGAGCTGCTTGAGTGGCAGCGGATCGGATAGTGATCGTGCACACCTGAAATTGATTGCTAACACATCCTTTGTGCACAAAGATACTATTTCTTCAGACGAATAGACAGTACGGGGACCAACAAATCTTTCTATAATAGATGGATCACAACTGCGAGTAGTTTTTTCAACAACTCCGATACATTGAACTGATTGTTTATCATGCGAACGGTAGAAAAGTAAAAGTGAACCCGCAGCCAATTTTTTTATAGCGGAATTACAGAGATATGCTTTTCTTATAGCATTTCCAAATGCATGTAGACCTGGCATTAATAAAAGTTGCTCTTGAACTTCCGGAAATAATAAACCATGATATTGGGGTTGTATTGGAACAATATATCCGTCGATGCCTTCCAGTTTAATATATCTGGGCCCGTATTTGATGTGAAAACACAGCGGATCCAAGGTTCTGTATTCTTTCTTCGAAAAAGTTAGATTCTTAACCACTACGAATTCTCCGCGTTTAGTGAGTTGTTCGACGTCTTCAAACCCAAACAAGTTCAGGAAATGTAGCAAACCTCCATATTTTGGCAGTACTTCCACGTATGTACAATCATATCCATTTACGAAGGCAAAATCAAGAACTGTTTCGAGTAATAACTCACTAAGCCCTTTACCAACTGCGCGATCTGCGACTTTGAATGAACATAACTTCAACACCCGACCCATTAAGCCGTAAGGTTGGTCATTTTCATCTTTTATAATTGCTATACCCGCATATTTTTTATTTGAATCGTAAATGATACGTGCAGATCTGTGCTCACGTTTGCATTTCTTAAACCACTTGTCAAATTCCGGATAATCATCTCTGAAAGTATTAAAAATAGGGTCATTTTCGTCTAACTCGTAGCAAAAAACATGTTCTACTGCGGGAGGAGGTTCTATATCAACTGGGGATAATCCCCGTATTGTTCTAAACATAGCATCTATAGTTAGCACACGATCCTGTACTCCTAAACGCCTAGCTTTTTTGTGAATACCCCGGTCTTCTGTTACCAAATAATCGATAGCATCTCTATACACAGCAGCTAGCAAATGATGATCAACGGGGTCAGGAATTGCAATATCACTGCCAATAAGGCGTCTAATATCATCAGTTATTACAGGTGGATTATTCAATTTGCAATATTTTTCCAGCAAAACTTGCCGAGCCTTTCTGCGCTGCTCATTTTTGTCTTTATTGAGATCAATATTTGAAGCGGGGTGTATATAAACTCCGTATTTAGCAACCTGTGTCGCATTTAATAGCAAAGCCACGTTCTCAGTCGTCGGCTCGATCTCGTCTAATGCAGTTGGTTCTGCTGCTATCAAGATATTAGTGTCAAGCAAGATTTTCATCGCCAAGCCATACCTTGTCAATGAACTGTTCTAACACGATGTGTCATTGGTTACCAGAAGACACATTTCTTGGAAATCGGCTGCTCGCATTATTCCTCCTTTCTATTTCTACATAATAACTAAAAGGTATAGCCCCTTAGCCAGGGTATCCTGCTAAGATAACCATACCTTCTCCAAAAATAAGTTTATACATAATTCGCTCCGTGTCAAGATGCAATTTTTTCATAGGTGATGCCCACATTAGCACATTAGCCCAGTTGTGTTTGTGCAAGTTGTTGAAGTGAAGCACAATTCTGAGATAAGAAATCTTCGCAATTATCGCACCTGGCTTTATCTTTATCCGTTAATTGATAGAACTTTTCTTTATCCAACATGATTCTGACAATCAAGTCAAAAATTATATCAGCAATTTCCAGATGGGTGAAAAACTTATTATGAGGCCATTTTAAATTGGGTGTTTTATTATTATGAATTATATCGTTTCTTTCTTCGTAAAATTTACAGATCCAATGCTCTTTCCACAATCTATTAGATTCTGTTCTTGTCCCGGTCCGAGTTTTACGCTGAAAAGGATGCTTATTTTCTGTAAAACCTCTGAACGCTTCTTGTATCTTATCCATAAGTTGTGTTCTTTTGTCACCAGTCTGTATATCGAATAATATTTCGAATGCGGTTGCTATCATTATTAAATCACCTCTATCTCTCATAATATTGGAGTCTGTATGAGCATAATAAAATAGCTCTAATGCTGACAACAAACGTGATGTTGTATTTTTACTAGGGTTCGTTAGAGTTTTTGAAAGAGCATTGAGCAATCCTTTGTCATATTGCAACTCTGATTTAAATGAAGCATATAAGGGTATTGTAAATCTATTAAACTCACGAAGTCCTAAAATCGTGTCCATACCATGACGTCGTCTGATAGAAAAGGCTAATCCCTCGCTATCCAAAGTGAATCCTTGAATTATTAAGTCAAATATGGACGAATTATAATAGGGATCATGATGCTTGTATGTATTGCGCTCACTCTTCTCATTATCATTTGTACAGATAGCACTATATGCCAAAATATTCCTAAGGTGTAACAAATCATTATCTTCATCCGTACTAAAGGGACTAAAACTTGTGTCTTTTATTATAACAATAGGATTATCTATAGTCTCATCCCTTTTAACGAAAGCATTGAGATTATCGATATAACCCTTAAAGATATTGTCTAATTGAGCAATGATTGAACCATCATTGATACGACTTTCTTTTCTTAATTGTTTATAGGATATTAATTCATACTTCCCTATATTAAATGGTTTTACAGCATTTAACCATGGGAAGAAAGCAACTGTATATCTTTGTTTCATATTTTTTCCTTATTTTCCCTTAAATAATATTCTGTCCCTGCCATCTATTATGCCAAACAATCCTGTATTTACCAAGCTGTTCTGGGGTTCCATTTATTATATCAATCGTTTTAATTCTCTTTGAAGTATTAACTTCAACCGTTGAAATTAGTTGGGGAATCAATCCTGAAAACCTAAGGTTCCTAACTCTTATGTCTGTGTCGTATAAGGATACTTTAATATACTTTACAGGCAAATACCTTTTCAAAGATAAACGATTACATTGTTTTCTTGAATATTTTATTGCTAAGTTTACTATTCTTTTTTTATTGTTTCTAATTAACTGCTTCATATCATTATGGTATTCATTTTTTATTATCACGCTTGAGTCTTGAACAACTGCAAAACTACCTTTTGAATGGATTATAGTATCACGAACAATAAAAGGATTAGGGAAATAAGTGTCAACGCATTTTCTCCAATAAATTGGAAAGTTAGTTCGGATAATGCTCCATAAGGTCCCTAATTTATATACAAATCGTGGAAATTTGATTTTGGGAATGAAGAAAAGCAGATTTTCTTCAAGAACATTAAAATAATTTTCAATTTCAGTTTTATTATTCTTTCTTAGCTCCCGCATTTTTTTTGCATCAAACGCTGCCCAACCTGTGGGCGAAGATTTGCTGTGAACAGAGTGAAATGAAAAGAATATTCGGTCATAACATTTTGTAAGTTTTTCAGCCCAGTATGCTGTTGTATAACTATACCACCGAACCTTATTGAAATCCCAGTTGTCGTTCTTTACATAAATCATCAATTGTCTTCTATCATGAAGGGCAATACTTTCAAGGCAATTTGTAATTGTCCAAGCTGGCGCATTTGTTTTGGCTTGAAGTTCTTCGATTAAAATTGATTGAGGAATTGTAATATTAAACATTTCAAGGTAGTCAAGATTTGTAAAACAAAAAACTTTGAAAGCAAGGCAAAATCCATTTGAGATGTCAAGCGATCTGTCAAAAGTTTCAATAATTTTTCTTGTTCTAATTTTTTCTTTATTTCCTTTCTTGTCAATGTATATTATGTTCAAATCTGTGTAAACTATCTTTCCATGAGCTATGCCGTTTCGCACATTGTGAAGATAAACTGACCCAATAAATCCGAATCCTAGCTTTATTAATTCTTTAACAGAGTTGGACAGATTAAGCCCGTCGGTTCCTTTTTTCTGTTTAACCCAGCTATACTTTGAAAGTATGTATGACAAATGAAAAAAAGGAGTTTCATATAATTTCAAAAGATTATAATGAATTCTCTTGTCAATAAAACCTATTAAATCATTATACTCAGTGGGCAATAAAATATCATGAATTTGCTCATTATTTATTTCAGCCAGTATTTTGTTTGATATACTCAGAAGTGGCTCAGATTCATTTAAAATAGATGCAAGTAGAGACGGTTCTTTAGATTTTATTTCTTCAAGGAAATGTAGATATTTTTGAAACGCTTCTTTGGAATAGAATTTCTGAGGGGATTTGTCGATGTAATGAATAATTGATAAAAAGTCAGAACTATTTGAAAAATCAATCTCGGGGAAATGATTCTTAATTCTCTGTCGCCAATCATTATGTAATTTAGTTGTCGACGGATTTCTTTCTAATAACATTGTCTGTTCGTGACAGTTTTAAAAAAAGGTAGCCAAACTCGTTTATATCCGAATATGTTGTGCTTCAGGTGATTTTGGACAAACTTGATATTTTCAACCGTTGTTTTTTTCATCTTATCAAACCCTCCATATTATATGAGCTTTTTAAGCAAAGTCAACTTTTTTCAGTTAGATATTATGCCCTAGGGATTTACTCCATTTTTGTTCTGTTGGATTATTCTAATGTTATTTTTTTATGGCACCACTAGCATCAATAAAATCAATATATCTGATTAAAAGAATCTCGTAAGATTGACAGGCTGAAAACATAACTCCCAGAGGTTCTAAAAATGCTACACGCTTCTCTTCACTGAAGCGAAAAACACCTGCACCACTGAAGCCACCCCAATTGTCGAATTCAGAAATGTCCTTTAAGCCGAATCTTTTAGTCCACAATTTTCTATCAATTAGAATAGAAAAATGCTCTTCCGAACAATCTGTGACAACTTCAAAAAAAGCAGTTACATAGAAATTAAGTTCGTTTGTTGATTTTGTTTCACGAAATTTTCCTGGAAAGCCAACATATAAGATATTTTCTTCTTTTTCAGCCCTTTTAGGTGGCCAATTTGGGCAAGAGCAGAATTGTTTTTTATTTATATCCATTATATGGTCGTCGATTTGAAATGTAACCAAATCGAGCCGTTTATTTTCCTCGATAATACTTTTTTCAATATCTATAATACATGAACCGACTTGCAATATTAAGTTAGCCTTTTCTTGCTTCAATTCTCTATATTTTTCAATTACGTGAAAATTTGTTACAGCAAATTTTCTAACACCAGTATCAATAAATGAACAAGTTGCATTATTGTGAACTATATATTCAGATCGACCTCTACGCTCAGCAATTACAATAAAGGTAGAATATGTAAGAACCCATTTTAGTGATTCGTCAGCTATTTTTATTTGTATCTTGTTTGGTATTGAAGAAGCTGTCATACGATTGTTATTATTCAGCCCAAGAAAATAACTGAGAAATTTTTTTATCAATCGCATGCTGTGGTAAAAGAAACGATAACTTCATCTTTACTCCTTTTTAATTTAACAAGAAGATAATGATCATCTTTCATTTTTTGTAATCTCATTATTTGTCCTTTGATATTTACCAAATTGCTTTTTTACCTATAGGAATTATTTATTTATGCCTATTTCAATCTTAGGTGGATAATTGACATCAAACCTATACACTGCCTTTTCCACGTGTTCGAAACCTGCATCTAACATTACACTCTGTACACTATGCCAGAATGTAGAATATGGTATTTCAACATCTTTATATATAACCCTGTAAGTGGACCAATCTTCCTCAGAACCTATAATTTTAATGATGCCTTGCTCTTCTGACTGTTTAAGAGTTTCTTCAACATTAATATAAATATACTTTGAATCAGGGTGTTCTTCTTTCCATTTCTCTATATTTTCTGACGATGTTAACTGCCTTAAACCTGGTTTTAATTCTGTATCCATAAAATATTTACGCCAAAAATCTCTATCCTTCTTTGAATTCATATAACCTCCTTATTATATGATTGAGATAATTCTTCATTTCAATTATGCCTATATTTACCGCTGCCGTAGGTCTCGAGTATATCGAGAGGCAATTTTTTCATAGGTGATGCCATTCAGCCCTTAAGTTAATAATGGGATTAAAACCTTTTAGTCGCATGGTTTTTATGGTTTCTTCTGGGTTCCTAGGGTAAGATGTTGCTTGTTCGAAATGTAGAGTCTCATCTATTTCACCAGAATGATATTTCATATTATCTCCAACCCCAGGATGTACATTTAAAGTAGTGCATGTTGCATAGTGATCCAGTATCTCCAACATCCCTTTTTGATCTCTTTCTGAACTCACAATACTGACTAAAGGCATAGCTATCCTTGATAGGGCGTATATTAATTCATTCAACATCTCGTAGGCATTCTTCTTAATAAGATTCCCATCACTATCATATTCGCCTCTCGGTAAGTCGTAAGGTACTTTGCTTTTCAAGTTCTTAGATAAGCTAACACTTGGAAGACAAATCCTTGCAGGAAGTTTTCCACATCGTACCTTGAGTCTTATAGCGTGTTTCTTTATCGCTTCAATCTCTTTTATTGGGAATCGATGTAACCCGAACAAAACTCCTAAACCTACATTATCGAATCCAGCTTCTAATGCTCTCTCCTGTGATTGCACTCTGAAATCATAATCCTTTTTGGGCCCCCAAGGATGGTTTCTGGCGTAAGTTCTTCTGTTATAAGTCTCCTGAAAAATCCGAAATTGCAGTGAAGTTCTTTTAACCATTTCTCTCAAGACCGCAAAGTCACGTGCCGTTTGTGGACCTATGTTGAGAATTATTTCGTCCAAACCAAGACTATCTATCGCAATCAAATACTCGACCAAAGTTTCGGCTGGATGTCCACCTGGGTCTTCTCCTGTTAAATAACAAATATGTGTATGGCCGTCTTTCATTACCGATTTTGTGTCTTCTATAGTTTGTTCTACCGTTAGCTCTCGATTCTCAAATCCACTTTCCTCCCTGTTTTCAACAGAGGCTGGACAATAAATGCAGCTGTTTACACACATGTCCCACAGATAACATACACCGTAGAAATGAATATCTTTGCCGAATATTAATTCTCTCATCTCTTTTGCTCTATCAAAAAGACCTTCTTTTTTTGCTTCGACATAAATGCCTTCTATCTCATCAGGATTTTCTAGATCTAGTCTCCTCTTCCATTTTTCTATGAGGACAGCGGAAATATCCTCTGCAGTAGCAATCTGTTTTTTCACCTCATGACTTGCGAGATCAACTTTATACTCTGACTGTAGCTTATAGTTTATATCTTCCATCCTTTGAACTTCTGCTGTTGCTTATATAAAAAACAATTTGTTCTTGTAAAACCATCATCTTCACTCGAAGTATTCTTCAGTAGTTAATTCTTCCCATCTTACTGAGACTATTGATTCGGATAGTATATATCGTTGAGTTGTGTAGATACTTTTGAATATCCTGACTTTCTCCTTAACGACTTCTGAAATATCCACGATATGCTCTTTAAGCTGAAGCCTTATGCGTTGCAGATTTTCTTTTTCTGAGGAATAGAATTTATAAGGGTATTCGCTGTATCTATAACTTTTTTTGTTGAACTGAAATTGAGAAACCACAATATGCATAGGGTGATAAAGACCGAGAGGTTGAAATACTGCATCTGCGTCGTTTATGAAACTTTTGATTCGTTCCAATATAATCGTCATCTCTTTGAGATCGTTATTATGCAGGAATAACTCCGGGTAGCTTTTCACTCCTTTTTGTTTCATTTCTTCATCTACTACTCTCCGTATATCCCTTTTGTCTAATTCACCTTCTATCTGAGTACGTGGAACAGAAATGGAATCATAATTTAGAGCCAATGTACAGACATTGGGAAGTATCTTACTTAACTCAGCAGTATGGTTTACTTTATTCCAGTCCTCACACTTGGATACAGTTAAAATCTTGAATAGCGTATTGGGATTAAGTAAAATAAATCCTCCGAGGTTTAACCAAGCATCATCGAAATGAGGTTCGATAATAGCTATGCTTCTATTATATTTCATTTCCGCAAAAACTTCTTTGGTAGAATAGAATGATATTTAGGTCCAGTCACAACATTAAAAATCAACAGCATTACAAAGAAAGCAATTGAAAGTATAGCAACAATTTTGCTCCTTAAGGCTCTATAACGGAATACCTTGGTAACAAACTCCCGCCTAAGAGATAGTTGGCCATCCAATGGGAAGGGTCTTATGAACTTTTTTGCATAAGATACACCACCTTTTAACTCTTTTGTAACGTATCCTTCTCTCATCATATCTATAATTATTAAAGGAGAACCATATCCTTCATCTTTGCTTTGATGCACAATATACTTCATTGCTTTTCTATTGTACATTCTGTATTCAGATAGGATATCTGTTGTTTTATATTTGGTAGCTATATTTAGGAAAAAAGAATAAATATGCATATCTTTTCTTATCATCCATGGTGTATCTGCATTGTATGTCGCAGATAATACTTCAATTGTAGGATCTGAATGCACTACCTTCATAAATGAGGGAATTTTATCAACCTCCATTTGAGAATCGCTATCGACTTTTATCACATATTCATACCCTTCTGCAAGCATATATTTTAAACCGGTTCTTACTGCTTCTGCTAAACCTTTATTTTTAGCATGCGAAATTATTTGTACAGGATACTTTTTGACTTCTTCTCGAGTTCTATCTTCACTGCCATCGTCAATAACCACAACATTACGGCAGTGTTTAAGAACTTCTTCCAGAGTTCTACCGATTTTTTTTTCTTCATTGTATGCAGGTATAAGTACCCCAATTTTTCTATTATTTATCATTAGTCACCAAATAATTTTCAATTGCCAAATAATCTAATCCTATCTTATTGAATGACATTAACGCATGTTCAGGAGTACAAACAATTGGTTCCCCATGGAGGTTAAAACTCGTGTTAATTATGGAAGGATTACCTGTTAATCTAAAATAATGTGATAGAATTTCGTGAAGATCGGGGTTGGACTTTTTATTTACAAGTTGGGGCCTTGCAGTATTATCTACATGCACAGCTGCTGGACTAATCTTTTTCATATATTCTCTACATTCAAATGCTATAGTCATAAATTGAGCTGTATATTCCGATCCTCCACAATTTTTATAGCACTTTTCGGCATATTCTTGCAGTGTCGCAGGTGCGAACGGCATAAATTCTGTCCTATTAAGTTTCTTATTCAACCAATCGTTTACAGAAGGATCTGTAGATTGATAAAGAATACTTCTGTTGCCTAAAGCACGAGGGCCATATTCCATCCTGCCTGTAAATCGAGCAACAACATGCCCTTTAACTAACAACTCAGCAATTCTCTCATTAATATTTTCCACATATTCAAATGGCAATCCTCGTTTTTCCAGAATGTTTTCAATCTCATTATTTGAAAATGAAGGACCGAAAAAAACATTGCGCAGTCTAAAAGGCCGAATTTTTCTCTCATTCCCGAGATACCATAAAGCTGCTCCTAAACTCAAACCATCATCTCCCATTGCTGGGTGTATAAATATTTTCTTGAAGCCCATATTTTTTATTTTTTGATTGAGTTTTATATTCGCAAAAAGTCCGCCAGCCAATGCAATATTTGACTCACTTACATTAGGGACATTCTGATTTATATAATTTGTAACCCTCTCTTCAGTAAAATGCTGAATAGTGTATGCTATATCTTGTGGTGATATACCTCTAAACAGATATTTGTATTTCTCAATCAATTCTGTGTTTATTCTGAGAGTGGGAATTTTTTCCTTACTAACCCTATTCTTCCATGCTGAGATTTCGTAGGCGATATTATCTTTTCTATTAAATTCTTCTTCGAAAAACGCCAACGCATTTCTGTCTAATGCTCCATAAGCAGCTAAGCCCGTTATTTTTCCCTCATCTTCATCAGGAGTAAAACCTATTAGTGCAGTTGTAAAGAAATACAATTTAGGCATGCAAATTGTATCCTTCTTAAGTGGTACTAACATGCCATTTTTACCATGATAAATAGTAGTATTCCACGGTTCACAATAATTACCGCAGTCCATTGTTACTACGTAAGCTTCTTCGAATCCACTTGTGTAATAAGCCGAAGCGGCGTGGGCTTCATGATGGCTTACGAAATAGGGATCCCCATTTGCAATTTCTTTATAAAAATCCATTCTTCTACGGTACTCTTCGTTGATCTGTAACTCGATACCTGCTTTAAGAAACCTTTTGCGACATTCTTCTAAAGGCAAAAGCATAAACACTCTTTGTTGGCGATTGTCAAATAGTTTATCCTTAAACTCTAAGGACAATTGAGGAAACCGCCCATCTTTTTTCACTCTACTTAATCTTTCTTCATTGATACAGAATAAAATTTCTCCTTTATGGGATACGAGCGCTATATTGCTATCGTGGTCGCCAGGTGATGCAATACTCAATATCATATCTCTTGACATTTCTACCTACTGTTTAATGACTACAATATTCAAAGTTCCTGATGTTGGGTCTACGCCTTCCATGATACGGTGAGGAGGTAAAATTTCCTGAGATACGATTTTGCATCTCCTGTCTTTGAAGAACCTCTTAATTTCCTGAGCGGAGATTATAATAGGATGCCATGTATCTGTCTGACTCTCCTGGTTACGCAAATCACAACTTATTATTATTTTTCCGTTATGTTTACAAACTCTGTAAATTTCTTCCAGCATTTTTAGAGGATCATTTGAATGGTCAATTACATTGACACAGATTACCAAATCGGCATAAAAATCTAATAAAGGAACGTCTTCGCCTTTTGCATTTATAATACAATAATCTCTTTTGATGTAATCGTAGCCCATTCGGGAATATTCTAAGATTAATGGATCTAGACCTATCTTCTGTCTTGCTTTTATATGTGGGAGTAATCCAACGGGGCCGCATCCGAATTCAACCACCGTATTGTATTCACAATTAGAGAAATGGCTCTTAAAGTGTTCGTAATATTCTTCTGTTCTCTCAAAGAATTTCTCGTTTTGTGTATCCACTAATTCAGCCCAGTATCTCGCTTCAGCTTTTTGTGTTCTTTTCCATTTTGCTTCTGGTATTTTAGACATAAAACAAACCCTAATTAAATTTTTACTCTTGCTTTCTTCACTGCCTGGCGCCGTACCTCTTTAAAGATATACGATGCTTCCCGAAGCCGCGTCTTATCACAAGTAGCAGCTCCACCAATTATCCGCCTTCTCTTATCTAAACGAGTGAAATAAACCCAATTTTCGTCTACAACTGCGAAATCAAAGGAAATCAATTTTTTAAGTCTCCTGACAATATCGCGACCTAAATCTTCTCTTAGGATTCCATAAACCTTAATTCCAACATTCTTTTGGGCTTTCATTACACGTTGTACCTCATTCAATTCCTTTTCAGAATCCACAAGAAATATTCTCTCTATTGAACACTTTGCTTGAATTCTATCTTCTTGAATGTGGAAAGGAATTTTTTTCTTAGTTACTATATCCCATGTGTCTTCTGTGGCTGCATAATTAATCACACGCCACGCAGTTTCAGCCCGTGTAATACACTCCCTCCAGAATTGCGTGGCATTTTCTTTATCTACCTGTATGGATGATTCGAAAAGCTTGGCCGATTGTTTAAAACCATAGAGTAGGCGTAACTCGGAAAACCTATTTCCATTCCGCAATGCGTCGAAAAATGTAGATACAGACTTATATTGAATTTGCATCTTTTTGATGACAATGTTTGAACAAAAGACCTCACTCAAAAAGAAAACCACTAGGCCAATTGTAAGCGAGACAGTCCAGTGTATTACCCAGAGACTTGTAACAAGCCCCGCAGCCACTGCTATGCCTAAAGAAACAAAACCTGCCAAAAGAACATAATTGGTCCTCATCCAATCCTCCTTACTTTATCGTTAGACAACCTCATAAGCGTATAAACATATCTTTTTCGCAAATCTCATCATTTTCTGAATTTTTCTCAGTACTTTATTACTAATTTGTACTTGTGCAAGCACTTTCTCTGAAATCTCTAAAGTTATATTGAATGATTTATTTCGAGGATCAGGCTTGCATAAATCTTTCATTTCAGATATAACTGAACACCCCCCTATGAATATCACTCCGTCTTTTCTCCAACAGCCAATGTCCAAATTCCTATCAACGGCAATGCTGCAGGTATAATGTTTAATATCAAGATTTGGTTGCATTCGCACTCCATTTTTTCTGAAAATCACGCACTTTTTTATCCCATACAGTGCGATTCTTATAGCAATATTCAAAAATCTCATTAAGTTTTTCTTTAAGCGCCGCTTCAATAGCGTGATACGTCTTACTCAGTTTCTCGGAAATATAAGTGGACAAGTAGTCTTTTGCGACAATGTCCAACAGTAGTGTTCGTTTTACAGTTTTAGAAGCATAATGTCTTCGATAGAGAATATAATCTTTTTTTGACAACATATCACTATTGACATCATATGCGTATAAAGGGCCAGAGATTATAATAATGGCATGGTAAATATTAAGAAAATATTTCGGATTTGCAGGATCGAAGCTGCCTATTTTATTGCGAATGTCTGTAATCTCAGCATCAACGCATTTTAAAAGGGGAACAATAAGTGCTTCATATAAGCCTTTGTGTTCTGCTTTGTTCTTATAGATCTCACAAAATTGCGTGGAAATGAAATGATGCTTTGCCTGATGATGAATGTCTGAGAACTTGAGGATTTTTCTGATATCAAGAAAGGGTTCAATATTCGAAAAAAACTCTTGAGTTGCAACCACAGGAATAAATACGTCGCATGATTCTCTTATGAGTGGTCTTCTCTCAAAGAATATTAAGGGATTCCTTTTTTTCTTAACTTCACCATAAGCAAAGAAACAAAAGCCAGTTTTTTTGAATTCAAAATCTGTATATTTTGTTGCAATGAAGTCGATTTCACGTGATTTCTGTTCGTCTTGATCTTCGAAGGCATAATTTGCCCCAGCAAAGAACCTTTGTCTATCAAATTCAACAATTACTCGCTGCTCTTCCAGATAACCTGATTTTTCAATGATCTTTTTTATCTTATTGCTAGTGAGTTCAGTGATTTTTTTACCTCCTTAGCCATCCCAAATCTACAAGCGTTGTGAAAACTCTGTGTCAACATAGAAAATTATGTTAGGTGCATTATTCAACATAGTTATTCCTTTTATAGTTCACCATAATAATGAAAAACAGTACTGCAATCTCTGCTTCCATCTTTCCTCCTCTTGTTCTTAAACAATAAAGGTATAGCCCCTTAACCAGGACATCCTGCTAAGGTAACCATACCTTCTCCAAAAATAAGTTTATACATAATTCGCTCCGTGTCAAGATACAATTTTTTCATAGGTGATGCCAGTTGTTTTTTGTAACATTTGTCAAATGTTTAGACAGCGTATGCCGTAGTTTCTAACGAAGGTATATTTGACCCCAATTTGTCCCCGTGGCAGCGTCCGTGTTGATGCGTTTGTTACGTGTCTTATATTAATAATTAAACAACATAAACCACTAAAAAAATTAAAGATTTTGTTTCAATCTACATATTAAGAGTACCTAAATATGCACACCCATCTTTTTCACTCAAAAATTCATTATCTAAAAAATCTACTGTATAGTCTTCATTGGAAACATAAAAATGAATTTTATCGTCATCGCAATCTAATATTATATCTCCTGCGGTATTTTGTGTTATTTTATTATAACCATCATAACCAGCGTAATCTAAATTTTCAGATGGTGCTTCCCCTATAACAATAATATCAGGATCCATTTCTTCTAACCATTTATTTGGCGCTTTACCACTTTTTCTACCATGATGTGGTGCAAATAATACATTTACTTTAGGAAAAGAAACTTCATCTAGAATATTTTCCATAAAATCTTTATCTAAATCTCCCATCCAAAGAACAGTTGCACCACCTTCTAAACTATACTTAATTATTGGAGAAATATTATTGGGGCTATCTCCATTTTTTACTTTTTCTAATTCTTCTTTAAAATATTCATTACTTGTGTAAGGCCATAATATAATTATTCCTGCACTTCCACGGTATTTACCATTATCGTCTTTGCCAACACGATTCATCCATTTTCGAGAGCAACCTTTATAAAGATAAAATGCTTTTTTGGTAGAATTCCGTAATTCACAGTACCTTATAAAATCTTCTGTTTTTTCTTCTTTTGTTGCTTCGTTTTTCACACAATAAAAATTTAATAAATTCATTCTGTTGTCAAGATATTTTAAACCACTAATGTGATCATCATCAGGATGTGTTGAAATAAATCTTATAATACCTTTATATTTTGATTCAATTTCTAAATCATCCACAATACCTTCATTTTTATCATCAGATAAGCAGCAGTCAATAATTGTGAAGTTATCATTTCCATGTTTTATATAAAACATATCTCCATTGCCCACAGAAAATGATTTTATTTTACTCATAAATCTTACTTTCCTTTTTTGAAATGCTTAACTCGTTTTATAATATATTTTGTTTGTTTTCTGTAGGATGAGATAAATATCGCCATCAATGAAATTAATAATAGATATGGAAGAATAACTTTACATATATTAAAATTGTTCGATAAAAATTCATATAGCTTTGATAAAAAGATAATTATAAACAGCGCTATTAATGTTCTATACATGTTGTTAATTTCAGATAACAATTCTATTTTAATATCAACTTTTGATATAGTAATATAATCTGAATAATCTGAAAATTCTGCAATTTTACATTTTTTAATAATCGGTTCAATTATTAATGAACCAAATCTACTTATGACTAATCCAATGAAATAATATAAAAATACTCCAATAATTATATTTTCTTGAACTAAATCATAGGATGAAGTTGCTTTTAGAATTATAACATAAAGAATTCCTGGAAATAGATAATTAAACAAATTGTATGATGATATTTTTTCTATTAATTCTTTCATATTGCCACTCTTAAATTTTAACACATAACATATGTTTATACTGCACATTTACGCTTAAAA
>JAGMEL010000212.1 GCA_023128195.1 Caldifarciminota bacterium
AAATCATCCATATCAAGAAGTATTAATGCAAATTTTGTTACAAACCGCGTTGCCCTTTTAATTTCGTTTTCAATCCAGTAATACAAAAACCGACGATTATAGCAACCTGTTAGGTCATCAATATAAATTTCCTTCATTTCATTCAAGTATAATCGATAATTAATTTATGTCAAGATGCTTAAGTCTCAGTCTTAATCAAAATTAATACAATCTAAAAATTTTGAAAATTTGAATTTTGGATTTGTTCACCCCGTGAAATAGGAGTAATTTTATTATGGGAAAAGAAAAAGGAAGGCAATCAAAGTTAGTGAAGATAGAATCCTTCAAGGAAGGCTGTATTTCATAGGGTAAAGGATTTAGATATTATAATTTAGGATTTCAAATATTATTCGTATCTTAGTGCCTCAATTGGATTAAGTGAGGCGGCACGACGTGCCGGATAAATACCAAAGAAAATACCGACTGTTGCAGAAAACCCAAAGCCCAGCAAAACCATCCAGAAAGACACTGCTGCCTTAAGCGGGGACACAGTCGAAATCAACCATGCCAGCAGAATTCCGAAAACAATGCCGATTATGCCACCGATTAGCGCCAGGACAATCGACTCAATAAGAAACTGCGAAAGAATATTCTGATTCGAGGCACCCACTGCTTTGCGAATACCAATCTCGCGTGTCCTCTCGGCAACCGCAACGAGCATAATGTTCATAATCCCAATACCGCCAACGACCAATGAAATAGCGGCTATAGCTATAATGGCGATAAACCCTACATTTGTTATGCTTTGGTAAAGGTCCATGAGTATTTGCTGCGTGTTTAGTTCAAAATCATCGTCTTTATCAAAACCGAGACCATGACGCCGCCGCATTAGCTCGCGTACTTGATCAATTGTCTCCTCGATTTTCATCCCATCCTTTGCCTTAATACCAATACTATAGCCCCCATAAACCCGCGACCTCAATGAAATTCTAGATCTAGGATAAAATTTCTCGAAAATGGTATATGGTATAAGTATAAAATTATCAAGGCTGTTCCCAAGAAATGTGCCTTTTTCTTTAAATACACCGATGATTTTAATACGGTGGCCATTGAGATGCAGGTCTTTCCCAACCGCAGTTTCCTCTGGGAAAAGATTAGTCGCGATGTACGAACCTATGATCCCAACTGCACGCCGGTGTAAAACATCATCTCTTGAAAAATCCCGACCACTTTCGACTATATAGGTATTCACCCACGAGTAGTTTTCATCAGAACCAGCCACCGATGAGTTCGACACTTCATTGTCCTTGTATTTCAGTTTCTGCAGCTGTCGACTGATCTCGGGGATCGCGATTTCAACCGAGCTCAACTTGGTAATTGCCTCAGCATCATCTGGAAGCAAATCTGGACGAGAGGCAAGCTTATCCAAATCCCGAAGATGACCAGCGCCCCAGGAGAACTTCTGAAGAAAGATGAGGTCTGAGCCGATCGACTGAACTTGTTCAGCAACTGTGCGATTAAGCCCCTCGATCAAAGAAAGAATCGCGATCACTGTAGTTACGCCGATAATAATACCCAGCGCAGTAAGAAATGACCTTAGCTTGTGATTTTTAAAGGTCTGAAAACTAAGAGCAATTTTCCCTAATAAATTACCCATTTTCTATTAAACCATCCTTTAATTTTATAGTCCTTTTTGCGTGATCAGCAACATTTGGGTCATGTGTAACCATTACCAGGGTATTACCTTCATCATTCAATTTATCAAATATTTCCATTATCTCGGCACCGGTTTTAGAATCAAGATTACCTGTTGGTTCATCAGCAAATATTACCTTTGGATCATTTACCAGAGCACGGGCAATTGCAACACGCTGACATTCTCCCCCTGACATTTCATTGGGACGGTGATAAATTCTATCTGCAAGCCCAATTTTTCCCAAAATTTCTTTTGCCTTTTCTGTTCTTTCTCGTTTTTTCACACCTG
>JAGMEL010000213.1 GCA_023128195.1 Caldifarciminota bacterium
CTTTACCACAGCCAATCAGACCTATTCTCATAAAAGATTATACCATGAATAATGCACACGTCAAGATGATTTGTAAAAAATCACAATGACTTCTGATAGAAGCTACGAGGCTGCGAGGTTAAGAAGTTATGACCCTGAATTAAGTTCAGGGTCAGTTTCCTATCTTCATAACTTCCTAACTTCGTGTTTTGTTTAGACATTAGTAATTTGGAATTCAATTGACATTTGAAATTTGATATTTGACATTAATTTTCTACTGCTTACTGCCTATGCCAATTTTTCCTAAATTTTGATTTAGTTGAAAAATCGAGCATCCCGCTTTTTCGTAGAAAGGGCGGGACTGTCTACTGTTTACTTTTGAATTTAGTTATACTAAATTCAAATGCTTACCTGGGTCATGCTCTGCGGTATATCCACGTCAATATTATTCATAGATTCTATATTTCCTTGTAATGCAATAGCCTCTTCAATATCGCCATGGATAAGATAGACTTTTTTTAATCTACCATTATTGGTTTTTTTTACGTAGTCAACAAGGTCCTTACTGTCGGCATGCGCAGACAGACCACCTATAAAATAGACCTTTGCACGTACTTCATATTTGTCATTAAATATCCAGACCTTTTTTGCTTTTTCAAGAATCTTACGACCCAGAGTACCGCGTGCCTGAAACCCGCTTATAATAATTATATTATCAGCATTTTCAATTGAGTGGATAAGATGATGTGTAATCCTGCCGCCTTCACACATACCAGAAGCCGATATTATAATCATCGGTCCCTGATGCGCATTTAGACTTTTGGATTCTTCTGTGTTTTTCACATAATTTAGCCCGGCAAAGTTAAATGGGTCACTGTCTGTAAATATTTTAAACGTCTCTTTGTCAAAACATTCAGGGTGTCTTCTGAATACATCTGTAACATTTGTAGCCAAAGGGCTATCAACATAAACCGGCACGTCTTTCAATGTTCCTTCATCATAAAGATTCTTCAATATTGTTACAAGTAGCTGGGTTCTCTCAACGGCAAATGCCGGGATTAGAATCTTGCTGCCTTTTCGCTTCCCTTGTTTAATGATATCTCTGAACTCTTCAGTCATTCCTTCAAAAGATTTGTGTGTTCTCCCGCCATATGTCGATTCGAGAATCAAATAATCAATATCATAAAGCACAGCCGGGTCTTTTATTATCGGCATATCTTTTCTGCCCAAATCGCCGCTGAAAAGAATCCTTTTGCCTTCATATTCAAGGAGGATTACTGATGAACCAAGAATGTGTCCAGCATCATAAAATGTTACTTTTACGCCGTTCACCGGCTCGAATGTATTTTTATATTCAACCGTAGAAAACTGTTTGAGTGTTTTCTCAGCATCAGCTACAGTATATAGCGGTTCTTTTAAAGGTAAACCCTTTTTTTTCTGTTTTTTATTAAAATATTCTAAATCATATTCTTGAATTTTTGCAGAATCCAAGAGCAGGAGCGAAGCAATATCCTTAGTTGCTGATGTGCAATAGATTGGTCCTGTAAATCCACGTTTAACCAAATTGGGTAAATTGCCTGAATGGTCAATATGCGCGTGGGAAAGGATTACTGCTTTTATATCCTTTGGTTTGAAAGGAAATGTTCGGTTTATTCTTTCTGCCTCTTCACGATGACCCTGGTATAGACCACATTCAAGAAGGAATTTTTGACCATTGTATTCAAAAAGATGGAGTGAACCAGTCACTGTTCTTGCTGCGCCAATGAATGTAATATCCACAGCCCATTATAGCCGGATTTTTATATGAGTCAAGGGGACAGGCTACTTTTTAAAAGTATCTAATACTACAACAGGTGAATATATTTAGTCTATGAATAGTGGGAATCCAGGACTAAAGCTTATTTGCCTTAAAAAGTAGCCTGTTCCCTTTATTCATTCAGGATATTTCTGCTGTATTAGTTTTATAAAATCTTCAGCCTCTTCAGGTGAGAGCTCATAGATTTCATCATAAACGTCTGGTTTGTAGCCAGGTGTTGTTTCTTGAACCGTCTCTTGTGGCTTTGGCCTTATGAAGAAGTAATAACCAAAGGTAATGGCTATGAGGGCTGATGCGGCAATTGGTATGACAATGCGAAAAGGAAACTTATTTTCTATTTTTTCGTGGCTAATTCTTTCGTGTATTGAAACGACAAATTCTTCCCAGTATGTTTCCTGAAATTGGCATTCACAAGTTTCAGTATGCTCAAGCGTGCAGGTCTGTATACATTCACTCAAAAACCGAAATTCTTCACGGCAGATCATACAGCTTTCTAAATGCTCGTGAATTAAAATCTCATCTTGAGGGGTAAGTTCACCCAGCACCATATCAATAATTTTTTCCTGAATCTCAATACAGTTCATATTTTTTGTCTCAAATAGTTTCTTAAGTTTTTAACAGCAAGATGATGATTAACCTTTATCGTGCTAACAGGTTTTCTAAGAATTTCACTAACCTCTTGATAGGACAGGTCTTCAAGGGTTCGTAGAGTAAAGACTGCCCTTTGAACTTCAGGAAGTTTAGCCACTGTTCTCTTAATCATTTCTCTAAATTTCTTACTTTTGTATTTTTGCACTGGATCATCCTTTCCAGAGCTGGTGATTTCTTCAAACAATTCCTCAGTTGGCCTCTGTTTTTTTATAAAATTCAAGCAGTTATTCACTGCGATTCGGTAGAGCCAGGTCGAGAATTTCGATCTTCCAGCAAATTTATTTATCTTTCGATACGCCTTTAAAAATGTTTCCTGTGCCAAATCCTTTGCATCGTCGTAATTCCGCAACATTTTATAACACAAATCGTGAATTTTAACCTGATGCCGTCTGACCAGTTCATCAAATGGCTCGGCTTCACCAGCCTGCACAAGTTTAACAAGCTCATTATCACTTAGCTCTCGATATTTAGACAATTTTTCAGTAAATTCGTTTACCCTGTGAAATACCTCCTTGTTTTTGCGCTTCTGGCTGTCTTTAAGTGCTGATGTCTTTTCTATTTTTGTTTTCACTTAAGTTTCTCTTATTTCACGGGGTTTACCCCGTTAGATAAAGCTTTACTTTTTTGATTCTTCTTTTCTTCAGTTAGCAATACTTTTTCGATATCTTTTTTCATTGTTTAGTGATTCTTGTCTAATGGGGCGAGCCCCAAACTATCATGAAGGAGTTTGCCTAAAAATTTTCTGCTCTACAAATTTGGTAAGCTCGTCGCGCAGTTCTTTTAGCGATAGATTATTTTTTTGTGCGATTTTCTTTAAATCCTGGTATTCAAGTGAAAACCTGGTTTTATTTCCAATTTCTGCTATCTTCACTCTTATATTACCATACGGAGTTTTTACCTTAATAATTTTTCTTCGTAATTTCAATCGTTTTGTGTTTTCAATTCTTATACCAAGCGTGGTCGTTTCCTTGAACAGGATATCGAATATTTTATTCTTATTTTTCTGGCATAAAACAGTTAAAAGCACACCGGGTCGGGAATGTTTCATTATTATAGGGGTTAGAAAAACTTCTAAGGCACCTGCTTCATACAATTTCTCGAAGATCAGGTCGTAATCCTGTGGGTTCATATCATCAATATTTGTTTTAATAATTGTACATTCGTCATGCAGTTTGACATCTGATTCGCCAACAAAGATACGTAAAAGATTAGGGTAATCTTTTATATCCAGAGTTCCGGTTCCCATACCAACACTAATGATTTTTGACAGGATGAGGTTATCTGCTGGTTCAGCTATTGTGCTTATAATTGCTGCACCTGTTGGCGTTGTCAACTCAGCAGGGATTGGCAGAAACTCAACGGGAAAGTCCTTTAAAAGCTCGGCAGTGGCAAAGTTAAATGCCGGCATATTACCTTCTACAGTCTTGATGAATCCTTTGCCCGCCTTTAAAGGTTTTGAGTAAATTTTCTCTACCTTTAAATAATCGATTGCAACCAAGGCACCGGTTATGTCGAGTAATGTGTCTGCATCTGCAAGTTCGTGTAGATGAAGATGATCCGCGCGATGAACCTTTTTTTCTACTTCAAAAATCCGGTTTACGATCGTAATTGCCGTGGCTTTAATACTGGGTGATAACGCGCTTTTATTGATGAGCGGGATAAATCTATTTTCCTTAATTTTCCCCTTGATTTGGAACTTCATGTGCTGTGCACTTACACCATGCCGTTGTATCCGGGAGACCTTAAGTTCAAAATTAGGGATGAACCTGAGTTTTTTTTTCAAATAATCTTTGGGTACCCCAAGGTCAATCAAGGCGGCAAGAATCATATCACCACTTGCACCTAATATTGGGTCAAAATATAGAATTTTCATAATCTATTTATAATCGCAGCAATATACCCTGCACCAAATCCATTATCGATATTTACTACGGCAACGCCAGGGGCACATGAGTTTAACATTGTTAACAACGGGGTAATACCTTTTAAACTTAAACCATAGCCAACACTCGTTGGTACTGCAATGATTGGTTTGGCAAATAATCCTCCAGCAACTGATGCTAAAACACCATCCATTCCTGCGACAACGACCAGTACCCGCACCTTTTCTATCTCTTTTCGAAAAGAGAGAATTCTGTGAATGCCGGCAACGCCAACATCATAAATTTTCTTGACTTTACTCCCCATTATTTCAGCTGTAACTGCAGCTTCTTCAGCAACTGGTATATCAGCGGTTCCACCGGTCAGAATGCAAATTAAGCCTGATTGTTTGGGTTTTGTTCCTATATAAAAGATGCATGCATCTTTATAATACTTCCCCTTTTTATATTTTGATTTTAGAACATTAGCGACTTTTGGCAAAACCCGCGTGAGCAGGACTTTATTATTAGATTTCAAAATTCTTGCAGCAATGCTTAATATTTGCTTTTTTGTTTTACCTTCGCTGAAGACAACTTCAGGAAACCCTTTTCTCTTTTCACGGTGTAAATCGACCTTTGCATAGCCGAGATCGTCAAAAGGATCGATGAATACTTTCTCTTTTTTCATCTCAAATCAAGACCTTTGCAGAAAGTTCTTTCATAAATTCTAATACCTAAATCCTAAATCCTTTACCCTGTGAAATACAGTCTTCCTTTAAGGATTCTATCTTCACTAACTTTGATTGCTTTCCTTTTTCATTTTCCATAATTAGATTACTCCTATTTCACGGGGTGAACAATATCAAAACACAAAACCCAAATGACCGAAACAATTTATTATTTAGAAAATTGGAATTTCGAATTTGTTTAGAATTTAGAAATTCGGATTTAGTATTTGTATAGAAATTGGTACAATTTCTATACATTAGAACACTTCAGCAGAAAATTTATATATTTCAGTATCAGATTCCTTGTATGCACTTCCTGGTAATCCTGCCTTATGACAGGTCTCTTCTAAAAATTCTTCTACAGTCCAGCCATATTCTGCTGCTACCTGTGGTAGTAATAAACCTCGATAATGACCCTTGATAATATACAGCCCGTCACGTCCGATCACGATTTCATTAATATCTTTTATTCTTTCAAAAGGTGTTAATACGGAAATTTCAATTTCAAGATCAGGGAGTTCTTTTTCAGTTACCAGAGGAAATCTTGGGTCTTCGAGCGCTGCGGCTTTTGCCATTAGCTGACAGGATATATAAAGGGGTTGATCACTGATTAGCCGTCCAATACAACCACGCAGGTTACCATGCTTATTCAAAGTTACAAATATACCATACGGTTCTTTTAACTTGCTGGATATATTGTTAAACTCGGGTAGCTTTCCATCCTTCACTGCCGCCTCAATAGATTTTTGAGCAATCTCTTTAAGTTTTGCCTTTTCTTCTTGTGTAAAACCAAGATCAACGCCGACCTGTATTTCTTCTTCTTTATAAAATACTGCAGCTAAATAACCAACAACATGAGAATAATCACCAGAAGTATTACCGCTTGTTGCATACTTAATTGGCTTTGCATTTGTTGCCCCGAGTTTTTTTGTTATAAGCATTGTAGTGATAATAGGACTACCACCACATGCTTCACAACTGCCGTCGTTTAACCTCTCGTGTAAAAGTTGGGGGTCATACCTGGACACAGCGTCAATAACTAAATTGTCCAGTCTTTCTGCTTCTTTCTGAGGATGGTAATGTGATAGGTCTGAGCTTGCTACAATCAAGATTTTTTTTCCTTTTGTAGTATTAATAATTGCATTACTTAAAACTTCGCAGATTGCATAGTCCTGACTTCCCATTATAATTTCTACGGCTTTAAATTTCTTTAAAACTACCTGTAAAAAGGGCATTTGAATTTCAGTTGAGTGCTCTTCTGAATGCGCTCTTGGATCATAAATGATACTCTTGTCCTGTTTGATAATCTTGCGGGCAAGTTTTAGATCAAAATCGATCTTTCCCAGAGGCGTATTGCGGCCCGCCATTGTATCAACTGATGCACCGTAAAATCCATGATGATGGCTCGGTCCAATAATAATGACATCATCGAATTCCTGATTTTCCACTATTTTGTAGGCAAATGCTGCTACTGGACCAGAATATATATATCCTGCATGAGGTG
>JAGMEL010000214.1 GCA_023128195.1 Caldifarciminota bacterium
TTATTTCCATAATGTATATAGCGTAAAGGTCTGAATCAAGATAATCAGGTGCATAATCCGGTGGATTTAAATCCAGATAAGCTGGATTAATAGCTTGAATGAGTTCTAATAGAATTTCTACAGGTATGCTGCCGTTATGAGCGAAAAGCATCTGAAAATTTCTGTTAACACCACATCTTTGAAAAGGGTGTGGGTCAGGTATGCCGCTTATAGGTCCACTTGATCCACTACGTACATGTGCAATACCACATTTGTGCATATAGTTAATCATATTATCTACAGTTTTATCATACCTTGGGTCAAGAGGTGCACGCGGTTCGCCCCGTACTACAACCGGCAAAATCACGTCACTGTCTGGCGAAAGATAAAAACCAATACCCCAGCCATCTGGATTACTATTACCCAACGATTTCAGAGAATCAAGGTGCGTTCGAATCGTACCTGCTGGGCAAGACTGCGAATCAGAAAAAATTATCCCCCAGAATCGGCAATTGTGTTGATCTGCCTTTTGAGTTGGTAAAGGACGGATAATAAAATATGTCATAAAAACTATTATCAACACGCCTGCACATTTAAAAATGAGTTGCTTAGATTTATCCATATTTGCTTTGTCTACCTTCTGCTGAAATTATATGAAAATTATCCACCCTGTCAATCGTTATTCCTTAACCCTCTTCCTAATTTTCCATTTCACTTGACTTAATTCTGTTTTTAAATATAATTTGTTAATATGGTAGAACAAGGAAAAAAGAATAGACAATGAGGCTTTGCTAAATGAGGAGATCAAGAAAACGTTTATCAAAAAAAGGCCGCTGGATTATTATTTTATTAATAGTTGCTATTCCATTATTCTACTTTAGTAAAAGAATTTATAAATTTGTAAGTTCAACACGAGAAGAGAACAATCTAAAAAGGGAGATTATAATCTTGAAAGCCGAGAGTCAAGTTATCCGAAATCGGATAAATGAATACAAGCGAGGAAATCATCTTGAGGCTACAGCGCGCGATGTTTTAGGTATGATTAAAAAAGGTGAAAAAATATATTTGGTTCCTAAAAAATGATCTATCAAATTAAAATAACTCCATTCCGTATTGAGTCATGTGAGAGTGATATTGTTTATGAGGTAGGTAATTTAGTCATAATTAAAAGTAAGGAAGGCGTTGATATCGGTAGCATCAATAGTATACCGAGCGAGGACATTGGAAATATTTATGGTAAAATATTGAGAAAAGTGACATTAGATGATTTAAAGAAGCTTAAAGAATTGAAAGATTACGAAGAGTTTTGTTTAATTGAATTGAAACGCGCCGTAGAAGAGTTTAAGTATGTAATGAAGCCAGTCTTTGCCCATTGTCAATTTGACGAAGAAAGACTGATATTTTATTTTACAGCACAAAAGCGGTTAGAATTCAGAAAATTGCACCGTTATATATCACAGAAGTTGAATAAAAGAGTTGTGATAAAACAGATAGGTAGTCGAGATTATTCCAAGCTGTTCGGCGGCATTGGTCCATGCGGTAGGAATCTATGTTGTGCTACATTTTTGGGTGAGTTAAAATCCATTTCACTGCGTATGGCACGTGACCAAAAACTTTATGTGTCACCAAGTAAAATATCCGGAATATGTGGTAGACTATTATGCTGCCTGAATTTTGAGGAGGATTTTTACACTGATTTCCAGAATAAGGATGATGAAAACACTTAAAATCTGTTTAAATCTGCATAAATCCTTTTGCAGCCAATATTATCGTTATGAAGATTTATGATCTTATTAAACTGGTTGAAACTTTACGCAAAGAATGTCCCTGGGATCGAGAACAAACATTGGATTCCCTTAAAAATAATGTTATTGAGGAATCTTATGAACTTATTGAGGCAATAGAAGATAATGATGTTTCTTCAATAAAAGAAGAAATTGGTGATATTCTTTTTCTCGGATTCTTTTTGGCAAAGATCTTCGAGGAAGAAAAAGATATTGGTTTCGATGAATTAATATTGTCAACTGTTAAAAAATATAAAGATAAACATCCTCATGTATTCAAGGAAGAGAATTTTCCTGATCAGGATGCAGTATTGAGGTTCTGGCAGAAAACTAAAAAGGATATATTCGCGGGTATTTCCAAGGTACTGCCTGCGCTTCTTGCTGCAAAGATCATTCAGGAACGCGCATCCAAATTAGGATTTGATTGGGAAACGCATAAAGGCCCACTCGAAAAGATAAATGAGGAAATTAAGGAGATTGAAAAGAGCAGCAAAACTGAAGATGTGTTTGAGGAGGTTGGTGATTTACTGTTTGCCTGCGTAAATCTTGCACGCCATCTATCAGTCGATCCGGAAGATGCTTTAAGATATGCAAATAAGAAATTTGTTAAAAGATTCAGAAAAGTAATGGAGGAGTTGAAAAAAAGGGGCAAGGATATTGAAGTAACTGACCTTGAGGAGATGGATAAGATTTGGGATGAAATTAAAAAGCGGGAAGGATAATAAACCATCCAGTAATATTGACAAGGAAATAAGCGAGCTTTGTCAGGGATTAACACTCCTCGGCATAAAATATGATGAATATATTATTCAGAAATTTCAGAAGTATATCAATTTTCTTTATGAATCTAAAAATAAACTCCATCTTCTGTCTCAACAAGATTACAATCATATTTCTAAGAGGCATTTTTTGACATCACTTGCTGCGCTTGATTATGTGAAGCACTGCCGAAATGCCTGTGATATTGGAGCGGGTGCTGGTTTTCCTTCAATTCCTCTGAAGATTTTGCGTCCGGAAGTTAGCTTTACACTTTTTGAAGCGAAGAAAAAAAAGGCAAAATTTTTAAAACACTTGATTTACGAGTTGGATCTTTCTGGAATCGATATAATTGATGAAAGAGCAGAACATTTTAAGGAAAAGAAGTTTGATTTAATTCTGCTGAAGGCGGTTGGTAAAATAAAGAAGTTAATAAGGATTATAAATAATTTGATTGAACCAGGAGGCTATGCTGTTTTTTATAAGTCACATCAGGTTGAGGAGGAAATAAAGGCTGCGGATAAAGAGCTCAGAAAAAGGGGGTTTCGCGTTGAGGTAGAAAAGGTTTTTACCCCTATTGAGAATTTACCAGTGGCGCTCGTTGTACTAAAAAAATTATAA
>JAGMEL010000215.1 GCA_023128195.1 Caldifarciminota bacterium
ATAAAAATATCGAGCAGTTCTCCATCTTTGGAAAAGATTCTATGTTCTCCTTTGTAAATAACCTCTGCTTCGCCATCATTATCAATACTCAAATCAAGTTTGTTTTTTTTACAAGAAACACACATCGGGAATAAATAATTCCATTTCTTCTGGTTCTGTAAATCAATGGAATATATGTAATCCCACATTTTTGTATTATAAGGATTTCTGATATGTAAAATGAGATACCGCATATTTGATGAAAATTCATATTTTATAATTCTCTGGTATTCTCTCTCTTTGATAATTTCTTTTATCTTATTATCTTTAATTAATTTTAAGTCGGGGTTAATATTAAATTTATCTGTGGTAACCAAAATGACAATGTCATTATAGATGCTGGTTAAATGAAACGATATTTTTCTGCCTGTTTCAGGAGTTTTTTCCCATAATTTTTCCTTATCGGCATCATAAAAAAGGATTTTTGTAAAAAAACTGTCTTTTGATGGATAATACTTTTCTTCATAAATAAAAAAATACTTATTGTCTTCGGAAACCTTTGATTTTTTATTATATATAATTTCACCTAAATCAGTTTCCTGAATCTGTTCAGTTAATAGCCAAATATCAACGACACTATCTCCTTTAATGAATTTCAATGTGTCGGCGTTTTGAAATACAAGCATGTTAAAAAAAAGCAGGTATTCAACCACTAATTTTCTGGTCATAGGTAGAATTTTTTTCCAAAGGACCGCAAGCATATTATAAAAAACTCCCGATAATATAATTGAGATAATTTTATGAGGTTTCAGGGTGAGGCCTTGAGTTTTTACTCAAGACCTCACCCCACTAATTAGTCTTTCTTTTCAATTAAGCCGTCGCTGTCGTATTGATGCTCTTCTAACACTTTAATCTTTAAAGGAACAATTTCACCTTCGATGTATTCAAAAGTAACTTCAGTTAAGCATGGAGCGATCAGGTCGTTATAGTTGATCGGTTCACCATCTGCGTTGGTCACAATAATAGATACCCGCTGGTCTTTTTGTACTGTATGATAAATCGGCAACCACATTTCTTCGAAATTTATTCTGTTGCTTTCGACTTTGAGGATAAGACCGGTCATAATATTTTCCTCAATATAAGCATCCTCCTGTTCTTGTGCAATTAATGGGAGCGAAATCATTAAAATTAGTAATAAGGTACATTTCTTCATTTTTACCTCCTATTGTCCTTTCCAGATAATCACACCTGATTGTAGTACACCGGGAAGTCCTGTTTCTGGTGACTGAATGCCACCACCTGCTTGAATAAAGACTTTTGTCTGGTCAGCGCTAACATAAAGACTTGGTTCGGAAGGCATACCCTGGCCAAGATCAGTATGGATTCGATAATACAATGAACCTGCAGACTCAAGAAATGGTTTGATATAGGCAGTGCCGGTCTGATAGAACAAGGCATAGAGGTTACCATAACCACCATAAGAACAGATATCACCGGTTGGAAGAAATGAGGTAAATAGAACTGCACCGCCAAAAACAAGTGAAGCACTAAGATTTCGTTCACCCGGACCTTCCATTTTATGATACCAGCCGCCGATTACATTTACTGTGTCAATCAAGGCATCAAATGTTGAAGTTACGCCACCACCGTAATGAACAACTTCATTGGTATCAACCTGGATATCGGTAACGTCTAACAATCCGGCGACAGTAGTGGCACGGGTAGTATCTTCGCGAATCCCAATATAATATTGAGTCGTATAGTCGCCTTCATCAATCTCTGAGAAAAATCTACCACTGCCAAAATAAACCCAAAGGTGATTATAATCATCTGTTGCAATACTTCCTTCACTTGTTATTGGTCGTTGCATATCAAATACCATACTTGTATCCCAGGTGTTTGGATTAGTAGCATCATTGGTCAAAATCCGGTAGATCTTGCCACCCCAGTCACCAGGTAGAGTATTGTCCTCGTGACAAGTGCCGAAATAGATACGGTCAACAGTATAATCCATACCCCAATCAGCGCCAAATGTATTCGTGATAAATGATTTATCATCAGGCAGAATCCACTTTTTAAGTAAGGTTCCATCTTTCAGATCTAATACAAAGATTCGTGCACGCTGCACAGATTCACCACCACAGGTGCCGGGTCCAGAACCGAATACTAAGAACCATGAAGACTTTACTTTTACTACTGTAGAATAGCATGCTGTCAAACCAATATCAGGGGCAGTAAATTCCCACATTGGTACAGGATTTAACGGGTTGGTTATGTCGATTGCGAAATACGAAGAGTAACACGTATCAACTTCATTTGCAATCATTTGTCCCCCGAGTTTCATTCCGCCAATCAGGATTGTACCCCAACCTTTAGGATGAGTAGCATCATTGGCAAAGATTTGGACGTCTGTTACATAGGCTCTAAGGTCATTATAATAGACATGGCAATATATAGGATCTTTGAGCCATTTTAAATGGGGCAACAGGTTATACGGAATGTACGACCATAATTCCTCGCCTAAGTCATAACCTGCCGGGTCGAGTTTCATTGGAATCATGGGGTCAAATTCCAGATCAACCGGTATGCCGCCATTAAAGCAGTGTAACATACCATCATTTGCACCAACGTATATTGCCTGTCTTCGGTCTTTGTACTGATCATAATAATCAATATAAGATTGGTCACCATAGACAAAGTCGTAACGCTCGATTGCGCCTTGAACTGCTATTGCGCCTGAGCTGATTATATCACCAAGCTTCCAGACTTTAGAATCCGCAGTTCGGGTTCTTAGATTAGAAAAATCAGTTCCACGTACGTACTGGATAATCGTATCTGCTTCTCCATCAGTAGCAACACCGAGGTAGGGTCTGAGTAATGTATTATTCGACGGAACAAAGTCTTTTATCTCACCGGGATCGACGATTCCATCTTGATCTGCGTCGACAAAGGTAAGGATTGTACGTGCATCAGGGGGATTGTTCCAGAGCACTTTTCCAGCGTCCCAGACAGGCTCAAGATTTTCAATCGGCACCTTTTCTATAAAGACAAATTCGGAATCCACACCATTACCATTAACATCCTGTAATCGGGTTATCATCACATTTGCCTCGGACGACTCCCATTGTATATTTACAACATAATCATTTTGTAGATGTAAATGAGCGTCAGCTTGATTATCTTCCCTTATCCAGCCATATTTATCGAGCCAGAGACTCTGACAGGTTCCGATCCAATCCAGGTTTTCTCCAGTTGGAAAATTTCTTTGTGGATAGAACTGGGCTTGAACAGTTATACCACCAGCCTTACTGCCTGTCGTAACAACCGAAACTCCACTTGATGAAGAAACCTTTGCCATAATATCTTGGATGATCTTTAGAATCGCCTGCTCAAGCAAGTGGCCATCTGCTGCCTCAAAATAATGATCAGGGACTCCATCGCCATCTTTATCATATTCTTCTACCTGTGGAATATTGTCGTCGTTTTTGTCATCAAAGCCACCGTCCTTTGCAATCTCTTTAAAAAGGTTGTAACCTGTTCCAAAGCAGAATACACTGTAGAACTCGACATTCTGCATATCTTCTAAATCAGGTCTTAGATCAGTAATATGTCCATAATAAGCATAATCATCAGCAGGATGATATGAGCCATGATCTCCTGGATGATTGTCATCGTCATAATCATACAGGGGTCGGGCAAACGGTCCATTTGGCAGTGATGCATAATTGTTTACTACGGGCCAATCTGAGTTTGATTCGCCGTCTCCTAACATAATAACAAAACTTTTTCGGCACCAGACAGGTTCTAAGCCTGCACCTGTTCCACTGTAGTATGGATCATTATGATGTCCTCTACCATGGCAATTATATGCTCCATATCTGGGGTTGACATAACTGAAATTACAGATTGCATCAAATACTGCTTTTGCTACTGGTGTTGCACCACTCGGTGTTGTTGAGTTTATATCGGTTATAAAAGGTTCGAAATTGGGTGTACCGTCACTATGATAGAACTCACGGCTAAATTCAAAAATACCGGTGCTGAAAAACTGGATAGCAACCCTGGGCGCCTCTTCATCAAAATCGTTATCCAGGTTTTTATCGCAGATCTGGCGTATTACCCCACCTGAATGAGGGTTATTTGGGTCAGTTTCTATATTACAGTTAAAAGTACCGGTGGGAATCGGAAAGGGCAGAACAGCTGTATCCGGAGCATTTACTGCACCATTATAAGTTGAAATTCTAATTCTACTCAGGGAAGGTTTTGTAAACGTGTATTTGTAGATTGTTCCGCCTACATTAATGACAAGTCTACAACGCGATCCCCAATAGGATCCGCTACCTTCGGCATTAAGTGTATTTTTTGGATATTGACTGGCTGGTTTACCTTTGCCACCGACCAGAACCTTTCTGACAATATCAATCCGGCTCATAACAGCCCAGTTCATTATATTGCCTGGGAATGGTCCAACTTTACCGCCTCCAGGGTTACGGTAGAACTTGGTCTGATACCAATAATCATGGTCAGTATCAAAATATCCATAATAATCGCGGTTCGGGTCATAGTAACCATTATTTACAAAACGGGCAGCGCGCCATCTCATACTACCTGTCATGTCAATACAAAAATTAATATTCGGCTTGACCGCGGTCATGACAAAAGGTGGCGCACAACAATATGTTTCCATGGTCTGGGCAAAACATGCGCCCATAATGATTATTAAAGTAATTATTACTTTACTCATCTTATCCTCCTATTCTGATTCCATTGTATAACGCTGTAAAATCTCAAGTGTAACCTGTTCACCAGCACCCCCTACTGATTTTACTTTTACATAGTATGTTCGATAAGTACCACCGCCTGCGGCGCCAGCTGATGAACCAGGACCTGCGATTGCACGCCCAAACTTCTGTGCCATGCCAGAGGGTACATATGCACTCCCAGGCGATGTTCTTTCAACATCGAGGTTGACTGTATATTTGCCTACCTGAATTACTTCTGACGTATCGGAAATAGCAAAATTCTGATTCAGATAATTTGCTCGCGCCTTTCCAATTTCAAGCGATGCTACTGCAGACTCATATGCAGTTTCATAACGAGTTTGTCCTGCGGTAACTTTGAGTCCTTTTGTTATGAGATAGATTGATAATGAACCGATGGTAAGGATTACTATCATTGTACCCAGTGCAATAAGCAGGGCTATTCCTTTTTTGGAAGAATTGAAGTTAGGAAGCTTTGAAGTTACGAGGTTGGGAAAGAAATTTTTCTCATAACTTCTTAACCTCTCAACTTCTGATTTTCTATTCTTTTTCATCATATCCTCCTATGGCTGTAAATTTGGCGGTGAGATGACTCCGGTAAATATTGCTCGTTTCATTCTTTTATCAGCAGCAGTTAAGGCATATGCGTGGTCTTCAATATACATAGAGTCCCTGGGGTATGTATATCCACCCATTGGTCTTGAGGTTACAACCAATGTATATCTGATCCCCCATTTTTTTTGAAATGTTGCAAATTGTGGAATATTATCTGTCCAGGTTTCAATCACACCGTCACCATCATTATCAATACCATAGGAAAATTGTAGTTCTTCAACATTATCAAGAAGTGTATCACTTCCTCTGACTAATTTATTGTTACTTACGCTGATTGTAATCCCGGGACTGTAAAATTCTGAATGTTTACCAATTACGACAAGTCCTTTAGTGCTATTTACAGGATTGTCAAGCGTAAGACGCGAAGCACGTACAGAATTCCCCCAGTTGTCAACGTGTGTAAAGGTATCAATATTTGATATAACTAAATCTCCGGGAGACATTATTCGGCGATCAATCATAAGAACAACCACTGTGTCACCTACTTTAAAGTTAAATAGAGTATCTGCCCAGCTGCGTACTTCAATAATATTCGAATTTACTGCATTGAGAAGCCAGGACCATTTTATTCTACCAGATTCAAACCCAAGTCCAACAGCCTTGAGATTTATAGCATCTGTTCCTGCTAAACCGCCATTTATGGAACGGACTGCACTGTCTGTTTTTGGAAAAGCCAGGCCAGCTGATGCAAAATCCCATTTTAACAAGGTTAATGCAACCTGAGCATCGGTTTGTAATAGCGAAGTCTTTTGCACCTGTGCTGACTTGACAGTTTGAAGATTAAGGATCGTAAATATTGCGCCAAGAGTGAAAGTAAGAATAACGACCGAAACCATGGTTTCAACCAAGGTCATACCCTTTTTTGAAGTGAAAAGTGAAAAGTTAAAAGTAGAATTTAGTTCAGGATTTTTATTCATTATTCCTCCTTTACATTTACATTCTTTTTATTAAATCTGAGCTGATTCTGTTTTTATTGTTTTGACCCCACAGAATATGAATTCGAACGGTTTTAATGTTTGGTTCTGGTGTATTGTCGGCTACATTCCATATTGATAAATAACTGTACATAGCTGTTGTGTCGGTGATTGTCTGATAATAATCTGCATTAGCAGTATCAATGTCGTCCAGATCAGTAGTATCAGCGTCATCAGATAACCATGCGTCATTGCTCGGTAAATTATGTAAATCTTCAAATACCCGCGACATGACAACACGGGCATACATTCGTTGATTTACAACAGTATTTACCCTTAAACCCATAACTGTCATCTGACTCACTGCGAGAATACCAATTGATAAAATAGTTACTGAGACAAGAATTTCAACCAATGTAAAACCTTTAGAAGTAGACAGTAGACAGTAGTTAGTAGTTAGTAATTTTGGATTTTTGTTCATGGTTACTCCTTTTATTTTATAATCCCTGCCATACCCCACTGGTGTAGATATAAACTCTAATTTTTCCGAGTCGATTTACACCAATGGCAAAGTTTTCTTTATTATTGGTAATGTAAGCAACTCCTTTAGTAGCACTACCACGTGATTCAAAACTTAATGTACCTGTAGCAGCAAAATCGAAACCACTAGGTGGTATTGCACCATTAGCTTCGGGCGGTGTCACTGCTATAGCTACAGTAGTACCAAAGCGGAGACTACCACCCGTTGTTTGGCCAAGTTGATACGTTGAAACATTGCCATTAGGATGAGCCACTTGATAATGCCGGTTATCAAGAAGAGTGACCTGAAAATTTCCAATGCCCGATAATGCCCTTTCTCTCAGGTACCTGAAATCCTGGGCAACTTCTTGGGCTCCAGCTCGGACACGTGCTCTTTGCTGCATTGCAGCAAAATTGGGTATTGCTATTACCATAACAATACCAATAATAGTGATGACAACCATCATTTCAATGAGAGTAAAAGCCTTTGAAGTACACAAAAGAGAACAGTTAGTAGACAATAATGTATGATATTTAGATTTTTTTGTCATATATACCTCCATTCATCAATAGATTATTATGCAAAATTTGTGCCCGGGTTTTCTGCGAAAGCCTTGAGATTTCGAATGTTTATTAGTTCAACGAGACTTAAACATAGAAAAGTTTACATACTTTGGGTAAAAAATTACCCAAAGGTGAATATGGTACTTGGGTTAGGTTTAGTATTGAGCATTGACACTTTTTCTTTGGTGCGTATAATGACTCTGTATGCTATTGTTCATTTCAATCCTTTTTTCAATGCCTCCTAATCCTTACATAGATGTAAAAATGCCAATTGTTCAACCGGAATTCCCGATACTGATGAATGTTGGAATCAGGAGAATTGAGCTGGTAACAGGGGATAAAAAGGCATTGGTTATCCTGGTCGATTTTAATGATAATCAATATACTTACATATCAGAGGAGTTTGATTCCCTTATTTATGGTGAAGACCAGAGCTCATTAAGAGATTACTACACTGAAGTTTCCTGTGGAAAATTTTCTATCAGTGACAGTAGTGTAATTACACAATGGTTCAGGCCACCACAAAATTACTCATATTATATTGGCGATAGTTTTGGACTTTATCCACCAGATAATTATCCGCAAAATGCGCAGGGTATTGTATGGGCGGCATGTAGTCTGGCTGATCCTTTTATCAATTTCGCGGATTTTGATGAGGATGAGGATGGTATTGTTGATGCAATTTTTATTGTCCATGCTGGTCCTGGTGCAGAAGAAGGATTTTCCGGTCATATAAATCATGTCTGGTCACATCAGTGGCAGTTATCTAATACTGGAACCGGGTGTCCAGGCGCGTACCATACTAATGATGGTGTTGATGTTGACCACTATTCAATGGAGCCTGAACGTTTTGAGACTGAAACCGGTCGCATTACAGTTGGGGTATTTGCGCATGAATTTGGACATGTTTTAGGACTGCCTGATCTTTATGACCGTGACGGCTCTACTTATGGAATAGGAATGTTTGGTATTATGGCAGCAGGATCCTGGGCAAGGGCATATGATGATAGTCTTCCCGGTTCGTGTCCAACCCATTTTTGTGCCTGGTCAAAATATCAACTCGGCTGGATTTCACCAACTGAGGTAGATAGAATTAGTGTTTCAAAACGTGAGAATGAATCTGTTGCCTGTGCTGCAGTGAATCCAGTTGCCTATCGGTTATTAGAGGATGCGAATGGACCGGATTGGGAATGGTCAGGTGGCACGGGTGAATATTTTCTTGTGGAAAACCGGTACAGGACTGGATTTGATAAAGGTCTACCGGGTAATGGGTTTTTAATTCTCCACTGTGATGATACAAGGTTAGATAATGATAATGAGAATCACCCTTTGGTGGGTATTATGCAGGCGGATGGAGATGAAGATTTTCTTTTAAGTGACCGGGGCATGCCTGGAGATTTGTGGCAGAACTCTGAGTATGGTTTTGGGGATGCTTCAAAGCCAGCGAGTCTTGACTATGATGAAAACCCAACTGGAGTATGGGTCTATGACATTGGTATAGCTGATTCAATAATGATCGCATCCTTCTGGGTCACCCCAGTACTTTTGGGAAAGGTCTATTCGTTTCCAAACCCGTATAGAGCAGATCGGGAACCTTCATGGGGTAGAAAAATAATAATTACCTACGCGCCTTCTGATACTGTCGGTTTAGTTGATCCCAATCCTGAATTTACAGTAACAATCTATAATATTGCTGGTGAAAGGATAAGGATACTTGATTCTGATCCAACCGAGATTGATCGATATTCAAGGCGGGCATTCTGGGATTTAAGGAATGAAAAGGGTGAAGAGGTTGTTAGCGGCATGTACCTCTATATTATTGAAATCCAGGGAGATAAAGTAGAAAGAAATAAAGGTAGATTAACAGTAATCAAGTGAAGGGATCATATCCAAGAAATATTAGCATTATTGCCGTAGTCTTTATTTTTCTAATTATTTTCCTAGCCGTTGTCAATTTATATATAAGTTTACAGTTCAGAAATGAGTTTGTTATTTACGATCAGAACAAAATTATTTCTATTGCTACGCTATGTTCTGACTATTTAAACAAATACAGTGATAGGAGTGAACTTCACTATTTTTTCAAAAGAATTGGTAGTGCTTTTGATTTAGACCACATTATCATTACAGATACATTGGGTAATAGAATTTTTGATTCAGGGATGTTGCCCTTGGAGTTGAGTCTCCCGGAAAATAAAATTGATTTCACGGATGATTTCAAGAGATTGCCAGAGCCCGGGGAGGTGATTCAAAACAATGACAAGTTTATTTATCTGAACCCCGAGCCTCATTTTTATTTCTATACGTCATTGATTTATTCATATTCGATAATGTTCGATAAAATATTCAGGTGGCATATTTTTTACATTACTATTTCACTGCTTTTTATCGGTTTTTTGGGAATATTTTTGATACGTAATCTCTTTTTACCGATGCGTTATGTCACAAATCTTGCGAAAGATATGGGCATACAAATGAAGAAAGAGGATTTTGTTTCAGAGACATTTAATGAGATATTTAAGAAAATGAAATTAAAGGAAGAGACCCTTGTTGAGTTTTCATCATACATTGCTCATGAATTTAGAAATTCAATAGGTGCAATTAGTGGTCTGGCGCGCCTGGTTGAAAAAGGTAAAAAACCTGCTTCTGATATTGTTAATGAATGCCGGACAATGGAAGATTTGATTACCAGACTTTTAGAATATTCAAGACCATTGACAGTCATTTCAGCATCGGTTGATGTAAAACAGTTGATCGATGATGCAGTCGTGAGAGCTGCAATACCTAAAAGGATCGGGGTCGGAAAAAAAATAAAGACAGACATACCGCAATTTATTGGTGATTATGAACTCTTGCTTGTGGCAATTACGAATCTTTTAAAGAATAGCATCGATTCGATAAGGAAAAAAGGCTTTATTAAGGTCGCGGTAAGTGGAGACAATGATTTTATATTCATTTCTGTTACAGACAACGGTTCTGGAATTGATGAATCAGATATGGATAAGGTGTTCAACCCGTTCTATTCTAAAAAAGAACAAGGTATGGGACTTGGGCTTGCCTATGTAAAGAAAATTATGGAGATACATAACGGAAGGGTTGAGCTTGAGAGTAAAAAAGGCGGGGGTGCAAAATTTATTTTGAAATTCCCGATAGAAAAGTAGGCAGTCCCGTACTTTCGAAAAAAGATGCGGGCATAGGCGCTAAGCAATAAGTGGTGGAAAATTTTAAATAATCGCATGACAACCCGTAGTGCAAATTAACACATTGGTTCGCGCACTAATGATAATTTGTCTTGATTTTTACATAATTTCGGCTATATTTACTATAATTAAATGTAAGGAGTATATATGCAACAATTTACTAAGCGAATTATTGATAATTTAAAAATGAAGAAGACAGATTATGGTGATGTAAGAGTTGTCGAACGGGAAATGGAATTGATTGTTTTGAAGAATGGTATTATCGAGGTGATTACCCGCACGACTAATACTGGTTTTGGAGTCAGGGTTTTAAAAGACTCGGCATGGGGTTTTTCTTCATCAAATCTCATTAAAAAAAGCGAGGCTGATAAGGTAACCAGAAATGCTTTGAGTATTGCCCGTGCATCTGCAAGGGTCAGATCGAATAATATAATACTATCATCATTAGTACCACAAAAAGGTTCATATTCCACGCGGGTCAATATCAATCCTTTGTCGGTTTCATTAGATGATAAAATAGAGTTGCTTCTGGTATGTGATAAGATTATGCGCCACGATAAAAAGATTAAGGTCAGTACAGGATTTTTGAAGTTTAATAGAATTCGCACCCATTTCGCATCAACTGATGGGTCCTTAATTGATCAGGAGATGTTTTTTTCAGGTGGTGGCATTGAGGTGTTCGCCATAGATAAAGAGGAGATGCAGTCGCGTTCTTATAAAAACTGCAGTCAGATAGGATATGAGTTTATTAATACCTTGGATTTCATTAAAAATGCGGAAAGAATAAGGGATGAGGCGGTGATGCTTCTTAGTGCAAAACCCTGCCCGCAGATTGAGACCACGATCATTCTTGATGCCGAACAAATGGTATTACAAACTCATGAATCCTGTGGTCATCCAACAGAGCTTGACCGGGTTTTGGGTACTGAGGCATCTTATGCCGGAACAAGTTTTATGACAACAGATAAACTGAATAAATTACAGTATGGGTCAGACATAGTAAATATTGTTGCCGATGCGACCACCCCGGGTGGTCTCGGTACATTTGGCTGGGATGATGAAGGTGTACCGGGCAAAAAAATTTATCTTGTGAGGCAGGGTAGGTTTGTCGGTTATCTCAGTTCAAGGGAGACTGCCACTATTATCAATGCTGAATCGAGCGGCACAATGCGGGCTGACGGTTGGAATAGAATTCCCTTAATCAGGATGACAAACATAAATTTGGTGCCTGGTACATGGAGTTTTGAAGATATGATTGCCGATACAAGAGCAGGCATTTTCATGACGACAAATAAATCCTGGTCTATTGATGATAAACGATTGAATTTTCAGTTTACTTGTGAACTTGCACGAAAAATAAATAAGGGAAAACTTACTGATATCTACAAGAACCCAACTTATACCGGTATCACACCGCGGTTTTGGCGTAATTGTGACGCACTTGGGAATAAGGATACCTGGCAATTATTTGGAGTACCAAACTGCGGTAAAGGAGAGCCCGGACAGACAGCATTTGTTGGACACGGTACGGTTCCGGCGAGATTCAGAAATGTTCAGGTTGGAATTGCTAGGTAATATTACATTGGTTGAAGAAACAAGAATGCACAACGGAAGAATTAATGTGTAGTATCATTAGAGTAATGCATATAAATTCTAAATACGAAATACGAAATACTAAACAAATTCAAAATCCAAATTTTTTAAATATAAAATTGTTTTGGTCATTAGATTTTTGTGATTAGATATTGTTCACCCCGTGAAATAAAAATAATTTAATTATGGGTAACGAAAAAAGAAAACAATCAAAGTTAGAGAAGATAAAAATCTTCAAGATAAGTTGTATTTCACAGGGTAAAGGATTTAGTCCTGAACTTGATTCAGGATTGAGATTAGGATTTAATAAAATCATGGTAAATTCTACCTCATCTGTATTGCGATTAAAAATAGTCGGATTTATCTGCATTATGTTAGCAGCAAGTTGTGCTTATTTTAACACATTTTATAATGCACAGAGTTATTATAGGGAAGGTATGAAACGCGTAACAAATGATACACTGAAGGTTGATTCAGAATATTTTGATAAAACGATTGAAAAGGCAACTGCGGTGATTGTTAAATATCCTGATTCGCGATATATTGATGATGCCCTGCTTATGATGGGTTCATCATACTATTATAAAGGTGACTATTCTCGGGCACTGGAGAAACTGGATTTTTTGATTCTAAACTATCCAGAATCTAAATTCTATGATGATGCACTATATTACAAAGGATTAGCGTATTACAAGCAGCGGAAACTTGCCCAGGCAACAATTGCACTAAAAGAAGCGCTATTATCAAAACAGTACAGGGTAAGGGCGATGGTTGTACTTTGTTATGTCTATTATCAAGACGCAAACTATGCTTCGCTCACAGAGATAGCCAAAGATTTGCAAAAAGAATCACTCAATCTTAAGGAAAGACGGTGGGTGCTGCGTCTTTTAGGAGAAGCTCAATTTAATCAGGAATCATATGGTGCTGCACTTGAATTATTTAACGAACTTCTTTCCCTTACGCGTGTTAAAGAAGCGCAACAAGTACTGAAATTGAAGATTGCGGAAATATATCTTGAAATGGAAGAATACGAAGAATGTCAGGGGTTTCTTGAAGGTGAAAGAGATCCCGAGTTCAAGAATCTTCTTGCTGATTTATATGTCGAACTCGGCGATATTGAAAAGGCAAAAGAGACATATTTTGAAGTAGCAGTTAGTGGCATGTCAAACTTTGCGGCTCAGGCATTCTATAAGTTAGCAGAACTATATAGAGATGCAGATAGTCTTGAGGCGGCAATTGCTTATTATGATTCCTCTGTGAACAGAGCCTCAATGAATGAGTATGGTCTTAAATCGAAAAAGATGGCAGATATTTTAAGAAGAATTGATGTTCTTGTCAAGGAAACTGAAAATATTGACCGTGCCCAATTTCTCCTTGCAGAAATATATTTTGTTGATTTTAATGAACCGGAAAGGGCAGTAATTGAATACCAGAAGGTTTATACGGATTTCCCAGGCAGTGAGTGGGCGCCAAAGGCATTATATGCTCAACTCTGGATAACGAGTAATGTCTTTAAAGATGACAGTCTGGCGAGCTTGTTTGCTAGTGATCTACGGATCAAATATCCTGGTTCGGAATATGCAATAAGTGCTATGAATTTTCTTGGCGAAAGTAATATTAAACCAGGTGTTAGGAAATAACATAAATCAAAGATCCTTAGAAAAATTCGTTCTGATTCGAAATATTCATAGTTAGGAGATCAAGTGATTAAAGCAGTAAGGATAAAAAGAAAGATATGGTACAATAAAGATACGTTTGGTCTGGAAGTTTATTTTCCAGGAATCAATCCTCTGCCCGGACAATTTTTCCAGGTGAGGATAAGTGATAGTCTCGATCCATTTCTCAATCGTCCAATAAGTGTTGCATCATATATTCGCAACAGGTTGCTTTTAATTATTCGTGTTGTTGGAAAAGGGACAAGGATACTGAGTGAAAAAGAAGAAGGAGAAGATTTGCTTTTGTTAGGACCATTTGGTAAGGGGCTAAGATTGAAAAAGAAAAAGAGTTTACTTATTGCCGGAGGATTTGGTATTGCACCATTATATTTTTTGGCTCAAAAACTTTTTAAAAGCAGGGTTGACTTCACTTTTCTCTACGGTGCAAAAACACCGAATGGTATTATTATGAAACATGAAATATC
>JAGMEL010000216.1 GCA_023128195.1 Caldifarciminota bacterium
TTCATAACATCAAATCTAAACATTTTACATATCTAATTTATCATCTGTAGTATTTTCATTCTATAGTTAGAATACTACGGTATTTATACTTAAAGCACATTAATCCTTGATTCCATGCTTTTATCATTCTAAAATTTTAGAATTGTCGAATGATGATATTTTTAAATATCACCGACTTTGCTCTGTGAAATGTGATCTTTAATTATTATTGACAATCAGTCAATTTTTCGTACAATTATTTAGAGTAAAGAATGAAAACAAGTAAAAATTTTATGGACTCATTTGTTCAGATATTTCTCTTAGTATTTTTATACACAGGGTTGCTTCATGCTCAAATAGAAAGATGGATATACAGATATAATGATCCTTCAGATTCAATTGATAGTGCTTTGTCTCTTGTTTATGGTTCAGATGGAAACATCTACGCTGCAGGAGTGAGCACAGGCATTGGCACTTATGATGATTTCACAGTGATAAGTCTCACAACTACAGGAGATACAAACTGGGTCTACAGGTATAATGGGCCCGGAAATTCAGCTGATGCAGCCTATTCAATTGTTTATGGTTCAGATGGAAACATCTACGCCGCAGGAGGGAGCACAGGCATTGGTACTTATGATGATTTCACAGTGATAAGTCTCACAACGGCAGGAGAGATAAACTGGGTCTACAGGTATAATGGGTCAGGGTATTTCAGGGACCGCGCCTATTCAATTGTTTATGGCTCAGATGGAAACATCTATGCTGCAGGAATGAGTTCTGAGAGTGGGACTGGTTATGGTTTTGTAGTTATCAGTCTCACCTCTTCAGGAGACGAAAGATGGATTTACACATATGCGGCAACATCATACGTCGGAGACCATGCCCTTTCAATTGTATATGGTTTAGACGGAAACTTATATGCTGCAGGGACGAGTGTTAGCGATTATACTAGCTTTGACTTGATTGTTATTAGCCTCTCTACTTCAGGGACTGAAAGATGGGTCTACGGGTATTCGGGAATTTCATACGGTATGGATGTTGCTTATTCGATTATCTATGGTCTGGATGGAAATATTTATACTACAGGATATAGTTATGAGTATGCTACAAACTATGACTTTATTGTGATTAGTCTTACTGCATCAGGGACCGAAAGATGGGTCTATAGATATGATGGGCCAACAAATGCAGAAGATTTTGGACATTCAATTGTATATGGTTCATACGGAAATATCTATGCAGCAGGAAGGAGTATTGGCAGTGGTGCTTGGAATGATTTTGATTTCACAGTGATAAGCCTCACAACTGCAGGAGATAGAAACTGGGTCTACAGGTATAATGGACCGGGGAGTTGGGATGATAGGGCATATTCGATAGTTTACGGCTCAGATGACAATATCTATGCAGCAGGGTACAGTGAAGGTAGCGGCACTTGGTTTGATTTCACTATTATTAGCCTTACCTTTTCTGGTGTTGAAAGATGGGTCTACAGGTATAACGGACCAGGAAACTGGGATGACAGAGCAAATTCAATTGTTTATGGCTCAGATGGAAACATCTATGCAGCAGGGTTCAGTGAAGGAGAACTCACATATTCTGATTTTACGGTAATCAGCCTTAACCCAGAGATTGGCGTTGAAGAGTATGCAATTTCTCTAAAACCAGAAGACAGATTTGAAATCTCTTCCGCTTTTTTCAATAAAAAAATCTCTTTAAGATTTGCCAATTCTTCAAAGACTCCGTTGGAGATTATCCTTTACGATATAGTTGGAAATATAGTTTACAAAACCTTCAGGTCCTCGACACCTTCTTATCTCGAGCTCAGTGATGCAGCTATTTTAAGATTACCAAAAGGGATTTATTTTCTTTTGGTTTTGCAAAACAAAAAAACTTATCCAGCCAAAAAACTCGTAAAGTTCTAATTTTTTTCTCTTGCGACGAAAGGGGATCAAATCCCTCTGTCTGGAGACGAGAGTAAACCGTTGCAAAGGAGACATTGTTGAATATGAGCATAATTGAAATGAAGAATCATTTTGGAAAATAAAAATCGTGGCTCAAAATCATAGAATAAAAGATATATATGTAGAATGTAGGGATTTGGCCCATTGTTCTCCCAAAAAGTAAGGAGGAGTGATTTAGATTCGTCACTCCCCTTTACGTCATTCTTGCAACAAAGATTTATTTTGTTACAATTAGTTTCCTGATGGCCTTTGTATTATTAGTATTCACTCTTACAAAATAAACGCCTGAATTTATTCCTTTTAAGGAGATTTGTTTCTCGTTCGTAAATTCTGCCCGCTCTTCTGCTTTTATTAATTTGCCAAGGACATTGTATATCTTTACGCTCTGCACTGCTGTATTCGTATGGATTATGAAAAATGTCTTTGCAGGATTTGGGAAAATCTGCAACATCGGGTTCGCGACGCTATGCAGTTTATCTTCTTCTATTCCGTCCACATCCCGAATTACTGAAATACTGGAGCTCAGCATATTTGCAACGTAGGTTCTATTTTGAATAGTGTTCCAGGCAATACCCCAAGGCCATACTTCAACCGTAATGGTTGTTACCACTTCATTTGTTACCCCATCAATTACGGTTACAGTATTAGGATCGCTAGCGCAATAGACTTTATTATTCGTAGAATTCCATACCATCGGCAGGGGACAATCATAATTGCCGACTGTGATGGTTGTTATTACTGAATCCCCAGCACCATCAATTATACTTACAGTAGCATCCCATGTGTTACCACAATAGATTTTATTATTAATTAAATTGAATTCGAAACAATCGGGACAACTTCCGACGGTGATGGTTGTTATTACTGAATCTCCTGCACCATCAATTACACTAACATAGCCATTCTCATAATTGGCGCAATAGACCTTGTTTTCAATCGAATTCCAACCCAACATTGCATGGAAGGCTCCTACTGGAATACTTGTCATTACCGAATCTCCTGCACCATCAATCACGCTCACAGTACCATCTGTATAATTAGTACAATATACCTTGTTATTCGTCGAGTTCCAAGCCAGGACAACAGGCACATTCCCCACCGCAATAGTCGCAATCACGGAATCTCCTGCGCAATCAATCACGGTCACATTATTGCTGATCGAATTTGCGGAGTAGATCTTATTATCGGTCGAGTTCCAGACCAGGGAAAAGGGATAACTACCAACGGTAACGTTTGTAATAGCTGAGTCTCCTTCGCAATCGATTACTGATACGGTGTTCAAGTAACAATTATTGAAGTATATTTTGTTGTTCACAGAGTTCCAAATTAAGCCATAAGGTATTATCGTGATAGGGAACCCTCCAGGCACAATAATGTTTGTTATCACTGAGTTCGTACTTCCATCAATCACTGTCATTACGTTGCTGGAATCATGAACACAATAGACCTTATTGTTCGTTGCATTCCACACCAGGGCAAAGGGCATTTCGGAGACATCAATTGTTGTCTCAAGCCATTGGGCTGATAAAAGTAGTGGTAATAAAAAAAGGAAAAGGGCAATTATAAATACATGTTTCTTGTTATTAACCATTTTTACCTCCTCTTTTATATTTATTATAACTAATTATATTATAATTGTTAAGTGTGAAAAATTTGTGAAAAAGAAAAAAATTGTGTTTCCTTTCAAATGCCTAATAAAACAGTATTCGTGATTCGTATTGCAGTGTTATTTTGTACTTTTAACCTTTGATATTTGTCATTTGTCATTAAAATAATAATAGCAAAATAGATCACACTCTATTGAAATTAGATTTGCGAATACATTCGTAATACACTTATTACGCTCTTTAATCATTTTATCCTTCCATAGTTATAAAATAATCAAATGATAGAACAGTAAACTCAATCATACAACATTATCATTTTATCATTTCGTCAATTGACTAAATGAGAAAATGAGCCTCGCTGCTTAAAAAAGGGGCGAATTGGCGTCAAATTAATCTAATTGATTTGGTCCCGCCGTATTTTCAAACAGCGGGATAAATTTCTTTAGTTTTTTTCCCCGTTAGAAATTAGGTATTTTAGGCATTCCTGACCTGTCGTCAGGACAGGTTTGGATTTTAGGTATTTGAACCAAAATGGGGTCATCTTTCCCTCCTCTTGTAAATTTTACTCTTCAAGTGTTGACTTTAAGTCAAACGTAGTTATAATTTTCATGGAATAGAAATGTTAAAGACCATAAAAGGAATTTATGAAAATGGGAAAATAAAGCTCCTGGAGAAAATAAAAATCAAAGGGCGAAGAAAAGTTATTATTACCCTCATTGATGATAAAAAGAAGAAAAAAAGTATATTGGATTTATCCGGATTAGGTAAAAGAATCTGGAAAGATATTGATGCCCAGCAGTACGTAAGGGAGGAACGCAAATCCTGGGGTTAAATGTTGGATAAGGTTTTTATTGATACCTGCCTTTTTATCTATTTTATTGAACGACACCCACGATTTTTTAAAAAGATCAAACATATTTTTACTCAGATTGATAAAGGTACGAAATTAGGCATAAGTTCTGTAATATTATTACATGAAGTTTTAGTTCAACCTTATCGTAAAGGTGAGATTTCACTGGCAAAAAAGTATGAAAAAATTTTGCTGCACTCAAAAAATTTGTTAATCATACCTATAAATACTGATGTTGTAAGGTTGTCAGCAAAATTGAGGGCAAAGTATAATATTCCTACGCCTGATGCAATTCAGGCAGCGGTGGCAGTACTTCAGTCAGTTGATATTTTTTATACAAGTGACACTATATTTAATCGTATAATAGAATTGCCTAAGATAGACATAATCGGCGAAAAAGAAGAGTCTTGATAACTCGAAATATGAGCATAATTAAAATAAAGAAGTTTAATTAAATGTATAAAACAAAGGAGCATTAAAATAGCAATAGCGAAACAGTTAAGAATCAAACTGGAAAATAAATATCGTGGCTCAAAATCATAGAAGAAGAGACATGTATGTAAAATGTAAAAATTTGACCGCACTGTCCCATGTTATTTTAAAGATAATTGTGCCTGTGTCAATCTTTAATTATCAGTGTCTTTGATAGAGTCCAACAATTCTTTCACATATCTCAAAAGCTCATCGTGTTTTTTCTTGAGTTCAAAATACATCTTTTTATAATTCTTTTCTTTATTTATTTCTTCTATCTCCTCTTTTTTTTCTACTGTTTTTTCTGCTGTCATCTCTTCAATTGAAGGGATTATATGTTCTGTGTTTTTTTCTGGTCTTCCAATTTTTGAATTTTCTATTGCTTCTAAGAAACTTTCTTCCTCAAGCCATTTGCGTAGATCAACAAGATCTTCTGTCTCCTTTTCTTTTAACCACACCTCCCTTGCTTTTTCAATATCAACAGTCAATTCAGGATATACTTCTTTTATTGCCTGAATATATTGCGCTGGAAAACTATAGTCTTTTTCATTATATTCAATGAGTTTATATTGTTTCTTGTTTTTTTCAAATTCTTTTTTGATCTTTTCATCATTTTTTTTGTAAAATCCTACTATTGGTGGTGTTTTAATGGATAATTTCTGACACAATCTGAAGAGAATTTGATTTGATAGAATTTTTCGAAGCAGACGAATATTTGCAATTATTACATCTAAGTTATTCTTGAACTTTAGTACCATTTCAAGGGTTTGTTGGACAGAATCAATACCAATTATCCTTTCTCTGCTGAGCAAATCACAAAGTTTTTTTCTTATGACTTTATCTGGTTCTATTAAGAGAATCATAATACCTATACCTCTTTTATATTATAAGAGAAAAAATTGATTTATCAAGAGGGAGTCAATTTGAAAAGACCGAAAGATTTATAAATATAATCTAACATTATATTATATGAGAATCAAAGCAACTGATGCCTAAGTGGGGGCAAATCAATTTTAGTTTCTTTGGTTTCTTTAATTGATTTGGTTTTTCTGGTTTTTTTAGTTTATTTAGTTGATTTGATGTTGGTAAATACTACAAATTACGAGTCACATAAATTTATAAAAAATAATGTCTAATCGTTCTCTTGACAAGCAGTAGATTTTGTTTAGAATCGATTATTGATGTATTAAACAGGAGGATAAAATGATCGCAGTAATTTTGATAATTGCAATTCTCATTGCCCTGGTTTTTCTAGTACTGAATATTCAAAAGATGAATGAGGTTCATACAAAGACCAAAGGAGTCATAAAATCACGCCAAGATCTTTTGATCGTAAAGGAGTATATTAATTTTAGTATGAAGGGAGCTATTTTTTACATAATTTTCACGGTTCTATTCTTTGCCTATGTGGTCATACTTTTTATAATGGCTAAACCATTCCAGGCGCTGTGTAGTCTTTTCCTCTTTGGCGTAATCACTCTACCTATGGGTTTAATTGGTAAATATATTGAGAAAAAAAAGATTAGAAAAATGGATATCCAGTCTGACGATCCTGAAATCGCCGAGAAATGGCAGCGTTATTTAACCCAATGGGATAAACCAGGTTTTCGACTTTCCGAATAAGAAAGAAAGCATAATTGAAATGAAGAAGTTTAATTAAATGAATTATATAACCAGACAAGTCGCTTCATTAACAATACGATTCATTTTATTTTTCCTGTGTATTACTATTTTTGCTGAAGGGGAACTTGTGCCAACACCCTTTTTAAATGATATTCAAAGAGTTGGACGTGATTCCACACAAAAATACATAAGCAAAAAATTATTTGCCGATATTTACGGCATAGCAATGGTAAAACCACGAAATCAAAAGACGATTCTTTTAATCGCATCCGACCCTTTATGGTGCCGATTAATATATACCAGCGTATACATTTATTTTCCTACGCCAAAATATCTGAGAAAATTTGGTGGTTTTGGCTCGGGCAATGCTCAGTTTAAAATGCCAAAAGGAATATGCATCGATACAACCATATATAATTCAAATACTAATGAGTATTTCATATATGTAGCTGATTCAAGAAATAATCGTGTTACCAGCGCCAAATACATAATTTCTCAGGATAAAATTGTTGATGGTGGTTTTTTAATCTCTAATTTGGATAATCCGATGGATGTCGCCTGTGTATCAGACACAAACGGAGGCGCCTATATTGTCATTGTCGAAAAAAATGCACACCGGATTAAACTATATCACCGAGATTCTTTGGGAACGATATCATTAGTACAGGATTATGGTACACGGGGGTCAAATTATGGACAATTTTTTAGACCAAGCGGTGCCGCAATCTGTCCGGCCAATGATTCGGTAGGTGGATTTTTGATCTATGTTACTGATACAGGAAATAGAAGGATTGCATGTCTCCGTTATGAAATTGCTCATGCTATAACCTGGGAAAATTACTATCGAACCTTTGGAAATGCACATTTTCTATCGGTTGCAGTAGATCAGAATTACTGTGTCTACGTTACTGATTATTTTCAAAATAAAGTATGGGTTTTTAGAAATCAATTGATTGAATTCTATACCTATGGAGATCCTGGGTTTTTGAACAGACCAAGAGATATCTGTATAAATGGAGACAACTTTATCTTGACTGAATCATGGACTAGAACTACCGGAATTCAATATTTTAAAATCGTTCGTTGAATTGCAGGCGAAGTGGGGTCAAATCTCTACTTTGAACTTAAGGAGTCGAGCCATCTCCCCTACGTTAAAACTTCGAAGGTCACAGTATTTTTCGTTCCTATGTAGTTGTATAACTTAAGTTCTGTCAAGAATTTTGGTAGAGAGCTCTGAAAAAGTATTCACCGTTACGGTGATATTTCAGCGATTATCATCGTTGTAATCTTATGGAAATCATTGTAATCGAAGATTTCTGG
>JAGMEL010000217.1 GCA_023128195.1 Caldifarciminota bacterium
ATTGACCCTAAATCATCAAAAAAACTCGGTCCTTGATTTGGTGCATAGATTGGAGTATCTTGTAGACCGAGGTCATCAAGGATTATTCTGTGGAGTTTATAGTATTGTCCAAAACGGCATGGCCCTGAGCCCTGTGCCATAAAAAAGGCACTTTTCTGGGGATCAAAATCCGGTGAATTGATTTTCTTTACCATATCGCCTGCCGTAATAATAGCAGGGAGGCATTCATGGCCCGATGTGAATTGCCTGCCAATATTTACTGATTCTTCATCAGGCTGAGGTAATACCCTTGCGTCAATACCAGTATGTCTCATGGCACTGGCAAAAACTTGTGCTCCATCACACATATTTGGTATGTAGATTGTTCTTTCTTTTTTCACTTCGCTTTTTGCCTTTATTCTTTTCGATTTACCTGTACGATTTGCTCCTTTAATACTGTCATAAAATGCCTCACATCTTGTAATAAATCCTGCATCACCTGAATGCTCGTCAATCTCGATAAGGAGAAATGGTTTTTCACCGAGCTTCTCTTTAAAAAATCTTGTTAGAAATGAATCAGGTCCACAGGAAAAATTTGATAAGTAGATCGCAAACAGTTTTTCGTTTTTACTGATTGCATCAGCAGCAGCTAAAATTCTCTGTCCATAATGCCAGTACATATTGTAGAAATCTTCTTTAATAGATTTATAATCTAATGGGATAAAATCCATGGGTATTGATAAGACACCAAGGTCCCTGATTTTTTTTGGTAAATCCAAATTCATGCCTAAATCATATCCATTATAGGGTCGTGAGCATACTATGAAGGCGAAATCATCAATTTTATCTAAAACATCTTTGCCGATCTCTTCTATTTTATTTTGAATTTCAGTTTGGTGTTGTTCTGCCTTGGCTATTGCATTTTTTATTTGTTTTTCTGTTTTCCCGAATTGTTTTGCAAAATCGAATAGCGATTTTTCAATTCCCTGTTTACCGCGATCAAAATAAAGATAAGGAGAAAAAATTTTTATTTTTTTACCAAATATTGCATTGGCTAAATAAGGTATGGTCTGGACATAAGGGCAGACAAAACAGCGGGTAAATTCCTCACTCTGGGGCGGCATGGTAATAACACTCGGGATAAAAATCTGTTTTACCCCCTTGTTCAATAAGCTGCGAATATGACCGAGGCATACTTTGACCGGAAGGCAGGTATCAGCAATAGAGACCTCAGTGCCGAGTTCGATAATCTTGCGTGTTGTTGGTTCAGAAAGAATCGGTTTAAACCCGAGTTCAATTAAGAATTTATAGAAAAACGGAAACAATTCGTAGAAAATAAGACTTCTTGGTATACCTATTTCAACACCTTCTACTGTATCTGTTTTAAAGAAAATATCATTACGTAATTTGAAGAAATCGGGTAAATTATGGTCTTTCTTCTTTTCCTTTCCTTCATAGCGCTCACATCTTCCGCCATAATATATAGATTTTTCGCCTTGAATAACTATTTCATTTATTTCACATTCATTACTGCAGTGATGACATGTAAAAGAAGTGGATTTGTATTGTTTGGAACCAAGACTAAAACCTTTAAATCTGGTCTTTTTTATATTTGCTTCACGTGTAAGCAAGGCAATACCAATAGCGCCTGTTATATCGTAATTAGTAGGTACAGTTATTTTTTTCTTTAACACCTGTTCAAACGCCGATACAACAGCTTTGTTCGCAGCAACGCCGCCCTGAAAGAATATTTTATTACCAATTCGTTTTTCATTCACCACTCTATTAAGATAATTGAAGACGATTGAATAACCTAAACCAGCGAGTAGATTTTTGCGCTCGGTTGTATCGCGCTGGTGGTGGATAACTTCAGACCCGATGAATACTGTGCAGCGTTCACCAAGATTTATTGGTGATTTTGCTTCGAGCGCCAGATCACCAAAATTCTTTAATTTCACGCCAAGGATCTCTGCCTGTTCTTCCAGAAACGAACCAGTACCAGCAGCACACACCTTATTCATTTCAAAATCGACTATTGCTCTATTACGCAGGCTGATAAATTTAGAATCCTGACCACCGATTTCAAAGATTGTATCGACCTCAGGGTCAATTGCAGTTGCTGCCCTTGCCTGCGCAGAAATTTCGTTTTTAATTATGTCTGCGCCGATAAATTCACCAATCAAATAACGTCCTGAACCTGTTGTGCCTACGCCGGCAATTTCAACTTTATCGGCAATTTCTTTTTCTAATTCATTTAATCCCTGGAGCACTATTTCAATGGGTCTGCCCTTGGTCCACATATAACGTCGAGCAAGAACATTTGTATTTTCATCGATCAATACCAGATTTGTAGAGATTGAACCAACATCAACGCCAAGGTAAGCTTTGGTTATTTGCTTTGGCGGATTTGATTTTGTTATTGGATACCACCTTTTATGGCCATTAAGTGGTTCCATTCTTTTTAGTGTTTGAGGTTGGGATAACCATTTTTCAAAATTCCTGAGTCCTCGATAATCTACCCCATCCAAATTCCTTGCACTAAGCACTGCACCAACCGCTCCTATACAATTGTAGTATTCAGGAATTATTAATTTGTTAGAAGATATACCTAAAACTTCTTCAAAGGCTTTTACCATACCTTGATTAGCAGCTACACCGCCCACAAAAACTACAGGCGTTGATATTTCCTTTCCGCGCGCAATAACGCTCTTAAAATTTCTTGCCAGGGCATGGCAGAGTCCGGCAATTAAATCTTCAGGACTTGTGCCAATTTGCTGCAAATGAATCATGTCACTTTTGGCAAATACTGAACATCGTCCTGCGATCCGTGCCGGATTTTTCGATCGCAATGCCACTTCTCCGAAATCTTCAATATCAAAACATAATCTTCTTGCCTGCTGGTCAAGAAATATACCGGTTCCTGCAGCACATATTGTGTTTGAAGAAAAATCCTTAATACGATTATTATTAATATTTATTAACTTTGAATCTTCACCGCCGATTTCAATTATTGATTTTATTCCAGGATGAAGATGTGTTACGCCGCTTGCTGTTGCTTCAACTTCATTTATATAAATGGCTCCGAGAATTTCCATTAAAGATTTTGCAGAACTGCCAGTAAGAATCAGTTTATCAATTCTATCTATTTCTTTGAGAACTTTTAAAAGGAGATTATAAGGTTTACCTTGATGCTTTATATATCTGGTATTTACAAGATTGTTATCAATAAATTCAGCAAGTTTCAGACTTACTGAACCAATATCTATGCCGTATTCGCGCATTGAATTATTCAAAGTGAGTAATAAAATCCTACAGAGAGGTGAATATCATAGTTTTTTTCGGTTTGCTCAGGGGTATCAGGGTCATCAGCAGTGAGATTATAATTTAATGAAACTTCAGGCGAGATTTTAAATTTGATTAATTTTATCTCTACACCCAGGGCAGCAATGAAAAAAAGGTCGTTATCCAAATCGTCAATGTCGTCTTCAATTACCGGTCCTCCGGATTCAATCCTTATCGTTCCATTGAACTGAAAATTACCTGCCATGCCTATTCCGAAATAAGGTGACATAAAAGGCACCATACCCGCTTTTAATGACAAAAGTACGGGTAAATATAAATTAGTAAAAGAATACGCTGTCGTCCATGGAATTCCTAAGATATCAATTGTTCGGGAGTAAGAAGTTGACCGTATCTGGGGTGTCATGTCAATTGCCAGGAAATTCAGGATGTCGGTGCCCATACCTAAACCAAAGTGAATCCCAAAACCATCCAGTGTACCGAGGTCATCACCAGGATCGAAAATACAATAATTTACCCCTGTTTTTATCCCAACCCTTGTGCTGATTGGGCCTGAAAAACAGCACTGCCCATAAGCATAGACTGATAATAAACACAGGATAATAATTAGTTTTTTCATCATTCCTCCAAGATGAGTATTATACTCTAAAATGTTTATAAGTCAACTGGGCGATAAATGGGGTTAACACTCACTACCAAATTCCTAAAATACCTAAACACCTGTCCACCACTCCTCATGGAGGAAACCAAACACCTGTCCGCCACTCTTTATGGAGGAAATCAGAAAAACCAAAATTGATTTGACCCCCTACTTTCCCTAGTATTATCTTAGCAACACTACTGGTATTGATTGTCTTTCCATGGAAGGGACAATGCGGAGAAAATAAACACCAGTAGGAAGGTAATTTCCTTTATCATCGGTTCCCTGCCATATGATAACACCGTTAAGCTCACCTATAATATATTCTTTCACCCTTCTACCGATACTATCAAAGATTTCAATTTTGGTCTTCTGATTGTTTTGAGAAAACGAGAAATGTATTATTGTCTTTCGAGAAAAAGGATTAGGAAGGACGGAGATATTGCAAAGGTGTGTTGTTATTGATTGTACTGCTTCCTCAACATAAGTAGGCACAATTGGGATTGAGTCAAGATAAGGAATTTTGTTATGAGCTGTTACAGTAATATCCATTACTCCAGGATAAAGCGTATCAAAATAAAAGGTAATCTCACCATTATTGGACGTGTATCCATATTGATAGACAAGGGTGTCAAAGACAATGCAGACAAGAGCCGATTCAACTGGCACACTGTTGAGCTGAACCAAAACATGTAATGAATCATCCACGATTGTTAAGAGAGAATCGTGTAATACTTCAATAGCTTTTGGGATGGCAGTCCAGATATTCATCTCCGGGTCTCCGAGGGTTATAAATCCTCGATATTCGCTTGCAGAATTATAGAGCGTATAAACATTAATTCTACCGCCTTCGCAGGCTTCACCAAACGTTCTTTTGCCGTCTTGAAATACTGCATTGAAGAATCCTTTACACACCGCGCTCCGTAAATAAGCACCATTTGTAACAGTTGTTGTTGTGGCAAAAAAACCAGCACCACCCCTTGGTAATGAAGGTTCACCGGTCAATAACCATCTTTCAGCTGTGGCTGGCGTCGAACCCGTTCCAATGGTTCTCGATGTAATCGACAGCACAATTGGAAGTTTTGTACCATTCTGTGTCAGCTCAGGGTTTACATTGAAAGGTGACCACCAATTACCCACACCACATCCACGGTACAGGACAAATGCTCCGCCATCATTAACCGCTTGAATTATATCATTCGCATTATTGCCTGCAATTCTGCATAAGGTATCAATGATGTTATATCCATGATTCAGCATATGATTTTTTGCATGATTGATATCACTCCAGTAAATCGAATCATCCCAAGGATCATAGTCTTCCCTGATTATCAGACATGCGTTAATAAACCACGATGAATCACTAATATCAGGCGTTCTTTCATATAATAGAATTTTGTTTACGACTGTTTGCGCCTCAGTTGTGTCATGTACGGTCAATCGCCCAGACAGTATATCGTTGTATAAATTGTCATCCATATCAGTATAATAGTTATCTGAATATACATAACTTACCTGAGGAAAGGGAAGATAATATGGTGCGCCGACTAGTAATAAAAACTCTGGTGGTATTTGCCAGGTGTTGTAGGCATCTTCTATATAATCTTTAATTTGGCTTGCTGACGATCCGGTTTCAGATAGTTTTACGACCTTTGTTCTCATACCCTTTCTATGTTTCCACTGGGCAAGCGGTTGAATTGCATCATAAAAATCATCATGGGTAATGATTAAATATCTTGCGCCTATTTCTTGGGAAAAACAGATAGCGCATGCAATCAATAAAAAAAATAAGGACTTTATCATACTTTCCTCCTCAACTATTTAATTATAGTATAATTAATATAAAATGTCAAGTTATATGAGTATAAATAAAAGAGGGCTCGGTTTTCACCGATCCTTCATATAAGATTGTGCGGTATTAGTACGGTGCTGATTAAATTATTTTATGATTCCGAATCTTCCTCCAGCTGATACACGGAATGATACATCAGTTTCACCGTTGCCAGAAATAATAATCCCTGGTTCGACAAAGAGGCAGGTTCTTGGGTTTAAAGGGTAATTTAAACCCAACCCGCCTTGAATTGAATAACGTGTCTGTGTACCGGCTCCAGTTTCATGAGTTTTAAGGCCTACCCCTGAATGGACGTACAATTGTAAACCTTTCATAGGAAGATATATGAATGCATCGAGTGATCCTTCGCGATTAAAATGAAATGTCGTGGGATCAAAACGGATTTCAGTAAGATTAAACCTAAAGCCGACACTACGTAGTGGGTTGACTACAACTTCAACACCGATGCCAAATTGGACATCTTCATTTTTTATATAGAGACTTGCCTTTGGTCCTATTTCAATCAATGCCCTTTTAAGCATCCTGGCATCCACAGATGAAATAATAAACAGCATCGCCATTATTATGAAGAGTTTTTTCATCTTTTCCTCCTTTTTATTGTATAGTTGATTATAATAGATGAAATATTTTTTGTCATATTCCTTTCAATTTTCATAACGCCTCCAACTAAATTCTATATAGATTTTAATATTTGTCAATTGATTCATATGAGATTTCTGGAAAAACCAGAAATCTTCGATTACAATGATTTCCATAAGATTACAATGATGATTGCTGAAATATCACCGTAACGATGAATACTTTTTCAGAGTTCTCCACCAAAATTCTTGACAGAACTTAAGTTATACAACTACATAGGAACGAAAAATACTGTGACCTTCGAAGTTTTAACGTAGGGGAGATGGCTCGACTCCTTAAGTTCAAAGTAGAGATTTGACCCCAC
>JAGMEL010000218.1 GCA_023128195.1 Caldifarciminota bacterium
TCATGCTGAACTTGTTTCAGCATCCTGATTTTCATCAGGACAGGTTCTAATAAAATCAATGGTTTATGAGACCCTGAAATAAATTCAGGGTGACAAAGAGGACTTTTCCAGCAACCTCATTTTGATAAAATTGCAAAATAGAATAAGTAAGGTTTGTATCTAAAGAAGTATCAACGACCCTCAAAAGATGTGTCTAAGTTTCTGCGGAAGGGCTTTCCCACTATACAAGTTAAAAGTTAAAATTTAAAAGTTAAATTTAGAACCAGGAGTTAAAAGTTAAAATTTAAAAGTAAAAGTTAGGACTCTATAATCTATTTGCTTTATTTGATTTGTCAGAGATTGATTCATTTTTATACTTATTTATTGACTTGTACAATAATATGAATATAGTATTTTTATGCATAAAATATCTTATTTTTTCATAATATTAGTATTGTTTCTATCTTGTGCAGGTATCAGGGAGCGGCTTGCAATAAAGGAATGTAAATTCTCACTGGTTTCTGTAACGCCCCATGATTTCACATTCAATAATCTAAAGCTCGATTTTAAAATTAAGGTCAATAATCCAAATAATATTGATGCAACGTTAGATAAACTTAGTTATACATTCTTTGCTAATGATACTGATGTGTTCTCAGGCACAACTGGAAAGGGGATTAAAATTCCATCTGGGAAATCAAAAAATTTCACAACAACCATTACGCTCGAGTATACTAAAATAGGACAGGCATTGGTTACAGCAATGAAGCTTAAGAGAGCAGAATATAAAGTTATAGCAAAGGCATATATCAATACAATTATTGGTGAGATAAGTTATCCTGTAGAGATAAGATTAGATTAGGGAAAAAGGGACAGGCAACTTTTTGAAAAAAGTAGCCTGTCCCTGTGCACAATTTTTGTGCATTAAATACATTTTTTGTGCTTTTTTTAGTATTTTCTCCCGAAATTCCATAACATTTTCCTGGCACAGGATTTGCATAATAATAATGCAGAGGTGAATAATGAAAAACTTTAAAATTCTATTTTATCTTCTAATTTCAGCAAGCATTTTAATATTCGCAAGTTGTTGCTATGAAGGATTTGATAATGAACCGCCTGCTGTGCCAAGGGGCGTACACTCAATAACCGGTGATGAAGAAGTTATGCTTATCTGGTATGCAAATACTGAGCCAGATCTTGCTGGATACCGCATATACAGAAGTTTGACACCGAGCGGTTATTATTATGCAATCGGTGAAACAAATTTCGACCACTTTTTGGATTATGGATTAATGAATGGCGAGACTTATTATTATGCTATTACGGCATTTGACTATGATGGTAATGAAAGTGATCTTTCATATGAACTCGTCTATGATACACCAAGACCTGAAGGATATAATGAACAGATCTTTGATTATACTGAATATCCTGATTATGCAGGATGGGATTTTAGTCAATACTCAGTTGTTGCTTATGATAATCCAATGTGCGATTTTTATTATGGGTACGATGATTTTAATGAAGCTTTTTACTTTTATATTGGTCGATATATGGGACAAATTCAGGATTTTGGCTATACAGAATCACTCGATGAAATAACATATGCACCTCAAGATGGATGGTCTTCAACCGGTATTGTGGAGGCGATTATAGGTCATACTTATATTGTCTGGACATGGGATTATCATTATGCTAAATTCCGTGTAACTTCAATCGGCTCAGACTATGTAGTTTTTGATTGGGCATATCAGGTTGATCCCTATAATCCGGAACTAGTAATAGGACAATAAAATGAAGTCCACATCATTTTCTAACATCTATTTGGCAAGAAGAAAAAACCAGCTTGCACAGAGTTTAAAGAGGATAATCCGGGATATTAGAAAGGGAACAATTGTCATTGCTTCTGACATATTGGTTCCTAAGATGTTAGAAATAGGTGAAAAAAGAGGAACGGCAGATTTTGAAAAATCTGTTCAAGAGCTCCTGGCAATATTAGCCAGGAAGATTCCATCTGCCGAATATAGACAGGATTTTGAAAAATATATATAATAAAGGAGGTTAAAATGAAACGCCTGTTATTATTAATGTTAGCCGCCCTACCTTTGTTTGCATTCAGTGTTAATTTCATCTTCTGTGATTATGATTATGATGATGAAGATTATTGGTATGACGAATACTGGGAAGATGATTATCGGTATGACGGCTACTGGGTCTATTATCCACACGGATACTATTGTGTCCATTATGTATGGTGGTATCCATGGTGGTGGGATTGGTATTGGTACAGGTGCCATTGGTGCCATCACTTCCATTGGAATTTCTTTTACAGCGGATTCTATGTTGTTTGGTATGATAATGGCTGCTGGTGGTACAGACCAAGATATGGTCGCTATGTAAGGTATAGATTACCATATACTTATTATGAAGTAAGATACAGAGCAAAACAGCATGGGGTATATTTGCCAAAGAAGGCGCCGCGCGAGATTAATGTGCCATATAAAGAAAATCAGGTTAGGAAGCTTGTCCGGCAAGAAGATCCGAAGTTATTTACGCGTATTGAAAAAGAGCATAGAAGCGGTAATCTTGAGAAGATGAGAAAGCAATATACTGTAAAGGTAAAAAAGGACATTGCTAAGAAGAATCAAGAATATAAAGTAAAAAGCAGTAAGACAAAATATGAGAAATCGACTAGCAGCAAAAAATACGATCCATATACTCCTACAAAACGTATTGATAAAAAGAGTACGAAGAAACAAACTACTACATATAGTACAAAAAAGGATTATAATCAAAGTAAGTCCAAATCATATACTACAAAAAAGGATTATAATCAAAGTAAATCTAAATCCTATACTTCGAAAAAAGACAAGAGTAATTCTGAGCTGAATAGAAAATCGTATCAAGACCGTGATGATAAAAAATTGACCAAGAAAGAGAATGAAGCTAAAAAATCACCGGCTAAAAAATACGAGAACAGAGAGCAGAATATATCCAGGGATAAATATAGTAAATCGCCAAACTCCCAAAAGAGTAAACAGACTTATAATACTAAAGATAGAAAAACATACGAATCGTATCCGTCAAGAAAGAAGAGGTAATTATGTTTCCAATAATGCTGCTGTCTTTATTAGTTCTACAATATGGCCCATTGAATATTGATGTCTGGGTTGATAAAGAAGAGGCAATATACTATACAACTGAGAATCTCAAGGTCTTTTTCCGAACAGATCAGGATTGCTATGTTGCAGTGTATGATATCGAAGTGGGGGGAAGGGAGTATCTTCTCTTCCCCCTCGAGGGTGAAGATGGTTGGGTTGAGGCTGGAAAGACATACGAATTGCCGTCAGAAACAGCTGATTATGACTATGTTCTTAGCGGTCCCGAAGGTATAGAAACAATTATTGTTGTAGGTTCAAAAGCGAGATTACCTGATCTTAATGATGAAGGGCCAGATATAGTAAGAGAAGCCATAGAGATTTTTGTGAAAGAACCCGAGCCAGGCAAACTCAGAATAATATCTACACCGGAAAATTGTCGCATATATATAACCGAAATAGAATCCGATGACCAGGAATATATAGGTAAAGCACCGAGAACCATTGTTCTAAGGCCGGGTGAATATATTGTTAAGATTAAGAAATTGGGCTATCGGACACTAACCCGAAGAATCTGGCTTGAACCTGGAGAACCAAGAAGAATGTTCGTCAAACTTAGACGGTATTGACATAATGAATAATTTCCTTATAATTTAAGGAGTAAAAATGAAGAAACTTATAATATTAATCTTTTTTGCAAGTCTGCTGTTCGCTGTAAAGCCAGTGCCGCGAACTAAAAAGACAAATGATAATAGAAAATCAGTAGTTAAAACTGAAAAGATAGTTGAATATAAAAAGCAGGGTAATTACAAAAACAGGAAAGAGAGTAAAAAGGATGATTTTATAGATACTGATTCAAATGGAGTAAATGACCAGCGCGAGGATGATCTTCAGAAGATAAAACAATTAAAGACAAAACATAAAGATTTATTGAAAAAGAAGAGCAGCAGAAAAAACAGGAAAGATTAACAAAACCAGTACACAAAAATCGACTAAATCTACAAAAAAGAAATCCAGGTAATTATATATTTGACAAGCGGATTCGAGTCTCAAAATAGAAGGCTAAAACCTATGTAGAATAATCGTGGTGATGAAAAAACGATTTCTTTTACTAAATGGTACATATTAATATGACCTATTCTTTTTCCTCCATAAACTTTTTTTCCAATTTTAAAAATTTCCTTATATTCTTTATCAGTCAATTTTAAATAGGCTTTTCTTATCCTGTAGTGAAATTTTATCTCCTTTAAAATCTCTTTTTTTATTTCTTTTTCAAAATAATCTTTTTCACCTTTTAATCGCAAAACAGCATTATTGCCGGCAATAATACCAGATTTTATACTACAGGCAATACCGGCTCCATTCAGCGAGTTAACAAATCGAGCTGCATCACCGACAAGAAAGAAATTTTTACCAGAAAATCGTTTCAAGATCGTTGCCGGTACACCACCAAATCTCTTTTCTACTATTTTACCATTGGCAAATTCCTTTTTAACCCATTTATCAAGAAAATATTTTGCTTTTTTCTTCGTTTTTGTCGGTGATATGCCTAATCCGATATTAGCCGAATTGTCGGACTTTGGGAATATCCAAGCATAACCACCCGGTGCATATTCTTCGCCAATTATGAGATAGGTATAGTGTGATTCAATATTAATGCCTTCAATTAAATACTGGGCGCAGACTACAATATCATTCAAGTTTAATCTTGTGTTAATACCCATCCATCTTCCAACATTAGAAGCAATACCATCAGCACCAATCAGAAACTTAAATTTATATTTTTTTTTCTCACCCGATTCATTTACAATGATTTCATTGTTTTCTATATTGATTGCCCGGGCTGATGTTTTTATTACAGCCCCTCGTGCCTCAGCCATATTTGCCAATGCCGGATCAAATATTTTACGGTTCAAAATCCAGCCGCATTCAGGAAAATCCACTTTAAATTCATCGCCATCGGGTCCACGAATTATTGAACCGGATAATTTCCGAGATATCCATTCAGGTTTGATATCCAGGTAATCCTTTATTGTACTTCTTGATAATCCTTCCGCACATACAACAGGAACTCCGATTCGCGGATGTTCTTCTAATAATAAAACAGAAATATTCTCTTTTGCCGCAGTGAATGCTGCAGCACTACCGGCAGGTCCGGCACCGACGATAATTAAATCAAAGTTTTTAGACATTTTTATAAAGGTGAGTTATTATTTACCCTTAAGGTATTTTCTTTTTTTCAAATTCTTTGGCATATACTCCTGGTCAACCTCTGCATCAGGGTAATTGTGGGGATATTTGTATCCTTTCCCATAGCCGAGATTTTTCATTAAACGCGTTGGTGCATTGCGGATATGCATGGGAACTGGTTCAGCCAGTGTTTTTAAGGCGTCTTCTTTTGCTTGTTCATATGCCAGGTATATCTCATTACTCTTTGGCGCCATTGCAAGATACACTACACACTCAGCCAGAGCCAGATCACCTTCTGGTCTACCTATGAAATCTACAGCATCCTTTGCCGCAATTGCTACAACAATTGCTTGATGATCAGCAGCGCCAATGTCTTCAACTGCAAAACGCACCAGTCTTCGTGCAATGTATAAAGGATCTTCACCTGCCTCAAGCATCCGCGCCAACCAGTATAAGCCAGCATCCGGGTCAGAACCTCTTAATGATTTATGGAGTGCTGAGATTAAATTATAATGTTCTTCGCCCTGTTTATCATATTTTAATGCTTTTTTCTGTACAACATCTTCAACAATTCTTAAATCGATGATTTTTTCCCGGGATGCCAGACTTGATAATTCAAGGGCATTTAGAGCTACCCTTGCATCCCCATCAGAAATATTGGCAATAAAATTCAATGCCTCAGGGGTTAACTTAAACTTATTGGCAAGGCCTTTTTCAGAAGCCGATGCTCTTTTTATGATTTTTTTCATGTCCTCGAAATTTAAGGGATTAATCATATAAACCTTTACGCGTGAGAGAAGACTTGAATTTAATTCGAATGACGGATTTTCAGTGGTCGCGCCGACCAAGATAATTGAACCTTTTTCAACATAAGGTAAAAATGCGTCCTGCTGAGCTTTATTAAACCGGTGGATTTCATCAATAAATATTATGGTATCACGATTATATAGTTTCTTACATTTTTCTGATTGTTGCATATACTTTTTTATTTCTACAATGCCACTTGTTGCAGCCGAAAATGAGATAAAATCAGCAGAGAATTTTTTGGCAAAGAGCCGTGCGATCGTTGTTTTTCCACTGCCGGGTGGTCCGAAAAGTATCATTGAGAATAATCGACCTTTCTCAACCTGTTTTGTAATTGGACAACCGGGTCCTAAAAGATGTTGTTGGCCAAGTACCTTTTCGAAATTCTCAGGCCTTACTCTGTCGGCAAGTGGTGTTTTATTCATGTTTGTGAATTATTGCTGCAAAATCAAATATAAATAGAAGAATGGGATAGTAAATATCAATGAATCTAAACGGTCTAAAAATCCTCCATGTCCAGGAAAGATCTTTGAGGTATCTTTGAGACCTACCTCACGCTTCATTCCTGATTCAAATAGATCACCGATTGTACCCATGGCACCGATCCCCAGGGTTATTAATAATACATCTAGAAAATTGAACGAAGTTATATATAGTTTGCTCAATAATAAAGCAAAGGGAAATGTTAAAGGAAAGGCAAG
>JAGMEL010000219.1 GCA_023128195.1 Caldifarciminota bacterium
CCCATTTTCCTCAGGGGAATAAGTGATGAGGGAAGCAGTGATATGTAGATAATGCCGAGTATTGCTGCTGATGTTTCAGCTAAAAAATTGGGTTTGCGCCGTGAACCAGGGAATCTCATTATTGATAATAGACAGACAAAGAAAAAGAAGATAGAGAATGGTAGAAGAAGAGGAACTTCATAATAGACAAGCAAGGGAATTGAATACGCGGGTAAAAGCATTGCAAGTGTATGGGGATATACGTCTTTGCGATGCCAGAGTCTGAAGTATTCATTAGTCGCAAAAGTGATAAAAAATAATAATAATATGGGCAATAGTATATTATTAATCCAAAGGCACAGGATTGTAATAGCAACAAGTATGATTCCGGTTAATATTCTTTTTTGTAGATCTTCAGATACGTCCAAAAAGACGCTCCCTCTTTTTAAATTCGTCTATTGCTTTGATAAATTCATTTTTTCTAAAGTCAGGCCACAGTATTTTTGTGAAGTATATTTCAGAGTAGGCAATCTGCCAGAGCAGAAAATTTGAGATTCTCGCTCTATTTTCAGCTCCTGTTCTTATTAAAAGATCGGGTTCTGGTAATGTGGGATCATACAAAAATTTTGCAAAGGTCTTTTCATCTAAATTATCAAGGTCTAAATGTTCATTCCTGTCTTGCTCTATAATTTTTTTTACGGCATCAACAATTTCACTGCGCCCACCATAACTTAGGCATAATGTCATAACAATCTCATCATTATTTCTTGTAAGAGTTAAGGCGTGGTCTAAAGCTTTTATTGCAGCAGAATCGAGAGTGTCTATTCTACCAATTGCATTTATCCGAACTTTATTTTTATGGAGTTTAGGTGTTTCTTTAACAAGCATCTCCTTGAACATTTTCATCAGAAACTTTACTTCTCCTTCTGGCCTTTGCCAGTTCTCTGTGGAAAAGGTATAAAGCGTCAAAAACTTTATGCCCATTTTCTGTGATGCTTTCACAATTGCGCGCAGTGATTCAACGCCTTGACGGTGGCCAAGAGCCCGTGGCAATCCCCGTTTTTTTGCCCATCGTCCATTACCATCCATGATAATTGCCACATGTTTAATTTCATGCATAACGTATTATATCTTCAAACATAGGCTTGTCAATATTCTCTTTACCTGATGGGATTGAGTTTAAATCATTGCCCATACTGGCTTGCGGGTTCTGCATCTTTTAATATAGGGTAAACTACGCATAAAGTTCTTGACTTCTGGCAGTAATTACATATAATGTTTAGAATGAGAAACAACACTGATATTATTTTCATCTCGAAAAAGCGAAATTTTTTACATACGATAAAACTTCCGCCGCATTTAATTTTCGTTGTATCTATTATATTAATAAGTATTATTATTTCAACTACAATTCTATTTTTACATAATACCCGGGAAATTTTTGCAGGTATGAATATCAAACAAAGTGAGCAAGAACATAGTATGTTACTCGCAAAATTAGATTATTTAAGTAAATCACTAAATCTTGCACATAATAATTTTGATGGTTTTATTACACAGGACAATCGGGAAAGGACGTTCTGGCAAATGGCTTATATCCATAATGATATCTGGTTAATGGGTATTGGCGGTAAAGAGTATAGACCATCACAAAAATATCTATTAAAGCACACAAATAACATACTCGATGAAATTTATGAATCGATCGATGTATTAAAGGGAAAATGTTTTCTTAGAAAAAGGAGTCTCAACGACATTGAGAACAAGATAGAAAGTAAATTATATCTCTGGGCTCATATTCCTTCAGTACATCCTGTTCCCGGAAGAAGACTCGGTTCTGGTTTTGGATACCGGGTAGACCCGATTAGCAAAAAAACTATTAGAATGCATTGGGGTATTGATATTGGGGCACCACGAGGTACAAATATACATGCAACTGCTGATGGTGTGGTTTCTTACATTGGATGGAATGGAGGATATGGGCACACATTAGATATTGACCATGGTTTTGGATTCAGAACCCGTTATGCCCACTGTCAAAGAATTTTGGTTGAAAAAGGTGATTTTGTGAAACGCGGTCAGATAATTGCTAAAGTCGGTAATACTGGCAGATCAATTGCTCCTCATCTTCATTATGAGGTGCATGTTTCCGGGGTTAAAGTCAATCCAAAACCATACATTGATTTATCAAGTGTAGTTATTGATTAATACCACCAGCATTAGATTTTTAATCATATTTTTATTCATATCCCATCTCTTTTCAGGATCTTTAACAATCATTGCGGTTGGCGATATAATGATGGGTTCTACTTATCCAATCAACAATCTGCCGCCAAACAGAGGCAGAGATCTTTTTGAAAATCTTGATTCAATTCTCAATAATGCGGATCTGACATTAGGTAATTTTGAAGGGACTCTGCTTAAAGGCGGTGTCTGCGCCAAACAGATAAAAAAAGGTAGGTGTTATGCATTTAGAACGCCACCTGATTTTGTCAATAACCTTGTTCATGCAGGATTTGATTTTATGAATCTTGCGAATAATCACATGAATGATTTTGGATACAATGGAATAATTTCAACTGTAAAAGCACTAACAGATGTTGGTATTCAATCGGGCGGTTCGTATGGCAAGATTGGTCAATTTGAGATTGATAGTTTGAAGATTGCCATAGTTTGTTTTTCCACATCGCCCAATACAAATACAATATTTGATATTGAAAAAGCTCAGCAAATTGTTGCTGAACAGGCAAAGGTTAATGATATAATCATCGTCTCGTTTCATGGTGGTGGCGAAGGTTTAAATTATCTACATACCCGAGATACGTTTGAATATTTTTTGGGTGCACCAAGGGGAAATGTGGTTAAATTTGCCCGGGCAATGATTGATAAAGGAGCAGATTTTGTATGGGGACATGGTCCTCACGTTCCCAGGGCAATGGAAGTATATAAAGACAGGTTAATTACGTACAGTCTTGGTAATTTCTGTACCTGGGGATTCAATGTCAGTGATGAAAGAGGTTTTGCCCCAATTTTGAAAATTGTGCTCGATTCTACAGGAGTTTTTAGGTATGGCAGGATAATTTCTGCAATACAAAAATCTTATCAGTCTCTGGAGTTCGACATACTGCATAAAGCTGCCAATCTTATAAAAAAACTGTCTATTGAGGATTTCCCAAATTCAACGCTACAAATTACACATGAAGGTATAATTCTACGCCAAAAAAGAATGCCCGGTAGAAGGATGCTTGAACAAATAATATATTAGGTAAGGACACGCCATGGCGTGTCCCTACGAATAAATTGTAAAATATTGACTTACCCTGAATTTACTATATAATACCTTTATGAAAAATGTTGCAGTCCTGGGTGCCACAGGCTTGGTTGGAGAAGAGGTTATCAAGATTTTAGAACAGAGAAATTTTCCAACAAAAGAGCTTTTTCTTTTTGCCTCAGAGCGTAGTGAAGGTCAAACAATAATATTTAAAGATAGAGAAATCGAAGTTCTTTCTGACTATGAAAGTTTTAAAGATAAAGTAAATCTGGTCTTCAGTTGTCTTGATGAGCCTTTGGCACGCGAAATCGTTCCTAAATTTAAAGACAATGCAGTTGTAATTGATAATTCGAATGCCTTTCGCATGGATCCTGAAGTGCCACTCATTATTCCGGAAATCAATCCGGAAAAGATAAAAGAACATAAAGGAATTATTGCCAATCCCAACTGCTCAACCATCCAGATGCTTGTGCCTCTTTATTATCTCCATAAGAAAGCAAAGGTGAAGAGGATATTTGTTGCTACATACCAGTCGGTCTCTGGTTATGGACGGGATGCGATAGATGAATTGAAGTTGGAGTTTGAATATCTTGGGATGTGCCAGGATATTGAAAAATCGGAAAAATATGTCTTCTCCCATCCAATCGGAAATAATATTATACCGCAGATTGGTGATTTCAATGAACAGGGATATACAAAAGAAGAGATGAAAATGCTGGATGAAACACGTAAGATTCTTGACGATGAATCCATTCAGGTGACCTCAACGTGTGTGCGTATACCGGTTTATTGTGGCCACAGCGAGGCTGTTTCTGTAGAATTTGAAAATGCGCTTTCGCCTGGTGAGGCAAAGGAGATTCTAAAAGGCGCGCCAGGTATAAAATTAATAGAGAAAAACGACGATTATCCCATGCCAATTCATGCTGCAGGA
>JAGMEL010000022.1 GCA_023128195.1 Caldifarciminota bacterium
GAAGAACTGACTTTTCTCCATGCCGAGGAGATCCTTGATATGTATCCTGATTTACCGCGCAAGCAGCGCGAAACAGCGATTCTGCAAAAGTATCCAGCAGTTTTCATAATCGGCATAGGCTGGACACTCAAGGATGGTTATCCACATGAAATGAGGGCAGCTGATTATGATGATTGGGTTACCGAGACAATAACCAAAGACGGAACAAAAATGCACGGTTTAAATGGTGATATTTTAGTCTGGAATCCAATTACCAAACGTCGTCATGAGCTTACTTCAATGGGTATCCGGGTTACTAAGGAAACCCTTAAAATACAGCTCGAAATGACCGGACAAAATGACTTTCTCGACCTGCCTTATCATAAAGCAATACTGAACGACGAAATCCCATTGTCCACAGGCGGTGGTATTGGGCAGTCCCGTACATATATGTATTTATTGAGAACTGCGCACCTTGGTGAGGTGAGTGTAACTGTATGGCCAAAGATACTCAAGGACATGTGCGCGAAAAAGAATATTTTCGTTTTAGAATAATAAAAGGCTACTTCAGTAGTGCATTTCACGTATCTATTTGATATGTAGAAGAGCGAGGGATCACCTTAATCAGGTGGTCCCTTTTTTAGTATATTAAAATTTCCTAAATGCGTGGTGGAGATGAAATTGCTTTGTTCATCTACCAAGGTTGGGTAAACTCGCAATGACAAATTTAGCGGGTGCCTACAATTTGTAACCGATCTTCCTCAAAAATTCATAACGCTCTTTACGGGTATTTTCATCTTCAATACCTTTTGACGCATAGCCGTCAATAACACCGATTACGCCCTTGCCCTGTTCGTCTTCCACAAGCAGGATCTCTACTGGATTTGCTGTAGCACACAGGATTCTTACAATCTCGGGGCAGGCTTTTATTCTATCAAGGACATTTATTGGAAATGCATTTTTCATAAAGATAATAAAGAAATGTCCTGCCCCGATTTTATATGCATAATCTTTTGCTAAATCAACCAATTGGGGATCATTTCCTTCATAACGGACAAGACACTTTTCTGATGCCTCACAAAACGCCAAGCCAAACTTTATCTGAGAATGGGCATTCACTAATGCTTCGTATAGATCTTCAGCGGTTTTTATAAAATGGGTGTAACCGCATATCATATTAACGCCCTCAATAGATTCGATTTTTATTTTTTTTATTTCCATATCTCCCCCACGACATAGTTAAATGGTAATTAGTAATTGGTTAAATGATTTTATATTTATATTATCATTATTCACAATTTAACCTTTTAACCATTTAACAATATTAATACCCTAATTCTTTTAAAAATTTCTTGTCTTTTCTCCACTTTTCTTTGACCTTAACCCATAATTCAAGATAGACTTCGCGGCCCAGGAAATTTTCTATTTCCTTACGCGCCTCAGCACCCACCTTTTTCAATGCCTCGCCCTTCTTGCCGATAAGGATACCTTTTTGCGATTTTCTTTCAACATAAATAAGAGCTCGAATATAATCCTTGCCTTTTTCTCTTTCTTTAAATTCATCAATCACCACGCATGTAGAATAGGGAATCTCTTTTTTGAAAAATTCAAATACCCTTTCCCTGATCAGCTCGGCGACGAAAAATCTTTCCGGGCTGTCAGAAATATCATCTACGGGATACAAGAATGGTCCTTCTGGTAAATGCCTAAACAGGGTTTTTTTGAGTGTTACGAGACCATCACCATTTAGTGCGGAAATAGGAATAATTTCCTTAATATTGATTTTTTCAAGCTTATCAATAACCGGTAATAATTTTGTTTTAGGCACAAGGTCTATCTTGTTTATAACGCATATTAGCGGCTTTTTTTGGCATGATTTTAACAAAGCATCTGGGAAATCTTCTGGTTTGAACCAGGGATCTACTATCCAGATTATTATATCTGCATCTTTTGCTGCTTTTTTAATTTGATTGACCATCAATTTTTGAAGCTCATAATCAGGTTTTATTAACCCTGGCGTGTCAAGAAAATAGCATTGATTATCACCTTCAGTAAGGATTCCTAAGATGCGTTTCCTTGTTGTTTGGGGTTTGGAACTTACAATTGATAGTTTTATTTCTAACAAGCGATTAAGTAATGTTGATTTGCCAACATTGGGCTTGCCAATTATTGAGATATAACCAGATTTCATGGTGATAAGGGGGTGCCGAGCACCCCCTTATAAATTCTTTGAATTTCTTCCTACTTTTTCTTAGATTTCTTTACTTTTTTCTTTTGCGTCTTTTTTGTTTTTTTGTCTTTTGCTTCTGGCTTTTCTTCAACTTTTGGTTCTTCGAATGTTTCCTCTTTAATTTCAAGGAGGTTTTTGTCATCTTTTTTCTTTACCAGAACCGTGAAGATAAGTGTATTACCAGACCAGAATATTGCACCTCCAAGTGACATCACGAATAGAATTATAAGGTAATAAATGATACCAAAAAGGAATGATGCAATTGCGCCAGCAAAACCTTCAAACGCAGAAATATAATCAGGTGGGAACAAAAGATTGGGCATACCGATCCACTCGATATACTCGATAAAAAATTCATGGTATGCCTCTGGACACATCGGAGGTAATGTAATCTTTACATAATAGGCTGCATTCTGTAAGATGTTACCCAGTTTATCCGGTGATACAATGAGCCCGAGCACATCCTGTCCTAAAAATATAGCCTTTGCTGAAAAGAATCCTAGGATGCCAATACCCATAAATACAATCATCTTCAATAGAATTTCATATGTAATAAAGCGCCATGGTTGATCATTAATCACTGAGAATGATTCAAATAGAGTATCAAAGGTATCATTACCTGTTTCACCAACAATTGATGGACCTATGTGTAAGCAGATTACTATAACGATTAAAAGGTAAAGGATAAACATGCACACTGCAAATGCCGGTATTGCCATTATTGCGAAGAAAATTTGTCCGAAGTAAGGAATCAGAGTAAACAACGCAAGGACTAATCCTGAGACAATTAGGACAACTATGAGGAGAATAAGGACAAACGGTGCAAAAAGTGCCGATTTACCGTTTTTTAGAGCGAAATTGATTGCTTCTTTAATTTCATAAAATTCATCACCCTTAAGTTGTTCATAAGTTATCTTAGAAACTGCAACACCTGTAAGCAGGGCAACACAGATCCACCATAATAATCCAATCACCCATATAATCCAACTATACCATGGTAATCCAATTGGGTACATTGGGACAACACGAAATGTTTCCCATATTTCACCAATTTCTATACCAGCGACAATGAAACTAAGGTATGATATGATCCCATAACCAATAAAGGCAATTAGAAAACCAAGAAATGCCATCCATATTTTCTTGGCGCTGAAACCAAGCCTTCCAGCCCGGAATACATCTTTATAATTAAAATGTAAATTGGTCACTGCGCCTCCTTTTTTATTCTGTATTATAACTATAATATCTATGTTGTCAATAGTATTTATCATGAAACTTTAAAAATCCAGGGATTATTGTCCGCAGACTCACAAAGAGTGCACTGAATTGTTGACATTCGGTGAATTTTTAATATAATTTTTCAGGAGGAAAAAATGAACATTGGCTGGCAGGAAATTTTATTAATTTTACTGGTAGTTCTTCTACTTTTTGGAGCAAAAAGAATTCCCGATCTGGCAAAAGGATTGGGTAAGGGCATTAGAGAATTTAAAAAAGGTTTGAGTGAGATTGAAAGTCTACCAGAAGAAAAAAGAGATAAAAAGCCTGATGACAAGAAAGAAGAAAAATAGGTTCAATTGTCAAAAATTTAATTACGATAAATTGTTCTCTATTGGCAAAACTCTATACTATACGCTGGCGTCCATACGCCATAACCTATTTGCCGTAAGCCAGTTGGAGAGGTGTCCGAGCGGCCTAAGGAGCACGATTGGAAATCGTGTATTTATCGAAAGGTGGATCGTGGGTTCAAATCCCACCCTCTCCGTTCCCGCACCTTTTTTTGGTGTAATAAATCGGGACATTTGATATATTCATGATTCATATTGTGACTTGTATGGGTTCAATAAGAGAATATTTAAGTAAAGGTGCGGGATGATTACAGAGATGTAAAATCAGATGACGGAGATGGATAATATCACTGGAATCTTTCTGTTAATCACTGTAATCGATTAAGCGAAGCTTAAAGGAAAGGAGAATTATGTATTATAATGGTGCAAGAAGTTTTTTAATATCTTTTTTTGTTTCTCTTTTTACTTCAATTATTGTTTGTGTCGTCTTTTTCTTTGTAATACCGTTCGTGAGAACTTCTGCTGATGTGGTTGTTCCTGAACTTTTAGGGTCGACTGCTGAGCAGGCACGGGTAATTGCCGAATCACGAGAACTTTTGCTTATTGTGGGAGGTGAAGAAGAGAACGAGAACGTTGCAAAGAATCTGGTATGCCGTCAAATGCCGCTTTCCGGATCTGTTGTTAGAAACAAATCAACTATTACAATTTTTATGTCCAAGGGTTCTAGTTTTATAGTTCTCCCCGATTTTAAAGAACAGGGCTTAAGTGAAGCAACGGTTAAGATATCTGAATTAGGCTTGAAGATTGGTGAAGTAAAGAGTGAAGAAAATTCTACAATCGACAAGGATAGGATTATTACAACTATCCCGGAAGCTGGTACAAAGGTTAAAAAAGGTGTTGCCATTATTGTAGTACTCAGTCGGGGTACAGAAGTTGTTAAAGTACCGAGATTAATCGGAAAATCTCTTTCTACGGCAAAACGTATTATCGAAGATAACTCTTTTGTAGTGGGGCGCGTTTCATGGGAAGTCAGTACTGAATACAATGTTGGAATAATAATGCGTCAGAGTCCGGGTGCCGGAAAAATGGCGAAAATTGGGTCTAAAGTTAATCTTGTTGTTGCCACAGTACTTGAATGAAAAAACCTCTCATTTATTTTATTACAATTTTAGTTTTCTTTGTAATTGGTATATTAATTGCAAATTTAATTATTATGCCCTATTTAGTACAAAAGGGCAAAACAGTTTCCGTTCCTAATGTCTGTAATTTACCCTTGGAAGATGCAATTGAAGAACTGAAAATACTGAATCTTGAAGGTGTTGTTACAGAAAGACGTTATGATCAAATTATCGAAGAGGGGTGTGTAATAGTTCAAAATCCCCTTCCCGATACCAGGGTGAAGACTGGCAGAATAATAAATCTTGCTGTGAGTATGGGAATGGAGACCATAAAAGTACCATACCTTCAAGGCGTGGATATTGAAAAGGGCAAATTGATTATAAAAAAATTAGGTTTAACAATTGACACTGTTGATTTTTTATTTTCGGATTCCATTGAAAAGGATAAGATAATCGAAACAATTCCAAGACCTGAGCAAGAGTTAAAAAAGGGTGATGCAGTTAAATTTATAGTTAGTAAAGGATTGGTTTTAAAGATGCCGAACTTGGTAGGAAAAGACCTCATCCAAGCAAAGACTGTTTTAAAAAAGATGGGTTTAATCCTTGGAGAAATAAAAGAGGTTGAGGCAAGTGGAGAAAAGGGAAATATAATTGTCCAGAGCCCTGAGCCGGATCGGGTTGTTAATTCAGGTGATACTGTCAGTGTGATGGTAATTAAGTGAGAGTCGCTCCCTCAGTTATTGCGGCAAACTTCTCTAAATTTCAAGAAGAAATAAAAAAAGTTGAAGAGGCAAGTGCTGACCTATTACATTTAGATGTAATGGACGGTGTATTTGTTCCTAATATAACATTTGGTCCCCTGATTGTTAAGGCAATAAATGAAATAACAGATATGGAGCTTGATGTTCATCTCATGATTGTAAAACCAGAAAAGTATCTCAGGCAATTTATTGAGGCTGGTGCTGATTGGATATCATTCCATGCTGAGGCAACAGAAAAAACAGATGAGTGTATTAAAATCATAAGAGAACAAAACAAAAAAGTGGGTCTTGCAATATCACCTCCTACGCCATTTGACCGTGTTAAAAAATATGTAGATAAGCTTGATTTTATATTGATTATGACTGTCAACCCTGGTTTTTACGGACAAAAATTTTTGCCTGAGATATTGAAGAAGATTGAACAAACAAGGGATTGGATTGTGATACATAAACCAGATTGCTTGATCCAGGTTGACGGTGGGATAAACAGCAGAAATGTTGTGGAACTTGATCGCGCAGGGGTTGATATTGTCGTGGCTGGCGCGGCTGTTTTTAAGAGTGACGATTATGAAAAGGCAATAAAGGATTTGAAATGTTTGAAGGTTTAATCGACAGGTTCCAGTTAATTAGACGAAAGGTATTGGGGTATGGTCGAATAACCAAGAGTGAAATGGAAATCATACTCAAGGATATTAGGATCACGTTGCTTGAAGCCGATGTAAATTACAAAGTAGTGAAAGATTTTATTAATGATTTAGGTAAAAAGTGCGAAAAACTTGAATTATCTAAAACTTTAAAACCGGGTGATCTCATAATCAAAGCTGTGTTTGAAGAGCTTGTTTTGCTTCTGGGTAAGGTTCCTCAGCGCATTGAATTTAAAAAAGATGGTTATACAATCATAAGTCTCATCGGACTTCAGGGAACGGGAAAGACAACAACGGCAGCAAAGCTTGCTTTGAAATACAAGAAAAAGAACCCTTTATTAGTTCCGGCAGACATTAAAAGACCAGCTGCTTTTGAACAATTAAACCTGCTTGCAGAAAGGGTGAATATTCCAGTATGTCCTTTTCAAGGCGATAGTGCAATAAGAACAGTCAAGAAGGCAAAGGAATTGGCGCTTGAGCAGGGGTATGGTTTAGTCATTGTTGACACCGCGGGTAGATTACATATAGATGAAGAACTGGTTCAAGAATTGATTGACATTAACAAGGCGGTGAGTCCGGATTATCAATTACTTGTCGCAGATGGAATGAGTGGCCAGGATGCTGTAAATCAGGCTACAGCGTTTAAAGAGAAGATTGATTTAAATGGTGCTATCCTTACAAAAATGGATGGTGATGCAAAAGGTGGCGCAGCATTATCCATAACACGTGCTGCCAATGTGCCGATATTTTATGTTGGGACTGGTGAAGATTTAAATGGTATTGAAGAATTTTATCCGGATCGAATGGCGCAGAGAATAATGGGCATGGGTGATATAGCAAGTTTAGTAGAGAAGGTTAAGATAGTTGAAGATGAGATTGGGCAGAAGAAACTTCGTAAAAAAATGATGAAGGGTGAATTGAATTTCGAAGATTTTCTTGCACAATTAAGGGCTGTCAAAAAATTGGGTCCTTTATCAAAACTTGCCGCAATGATTCCTGGTGCAAAAGAGAGCGATGTAGATGAAAATGAAATGAAGAAGATTGAGGCAATCATAAATTCAATGACAAAAAAAGAGAGGTTTAATCCAGAAATAATCAATGGTTCTCGAAAACGCAGAATTGCAGCAGGAAGCGGGACTCAAATAAGGGATATAAACCAGTTATTAAAGCAGTTTAACTATGCCCGCGATTTATTGAAAAAGATGGGTAAAGGAAAAATGCCCGAGAACTTTCCGTTCAAGATGTAACCACAAAAAAAGGGAGAGCATAGCTCTCCCTTTTTAATGCAACTGTATTAATTTAAGCTTCTTCTCGCACAGTAAGCTTGAAATAATGTCTGACATTCCAGCCTTCACTGAGCAGTGTATAGTAGCCATCATACTCCTGAGATCCGCGTACAAAGAATAGGAATCTTGCAAACGTAACATTATTCCATCTTGCAAAATTATCAGTCTCTGAACCGGATCCGTCAGCATTAATACGGAATTGTGCAGATAATCCGATATTAGCTGATGTCGTAATATCAATGTCAGCTGTATAATCTGTAGGGTCCTGCGTTACATCAAAGGCATACTCATAAAACGTATCTTCCCAGTTCCATTTGAGTGTACCATTGACACTGATCGTGTCGACGATCGAAAATACAGTATGGAAGTATATTAAAGGACGGGTTTGACCGATGATCCAGGTATCGAGTCCGGTCCAGGGCATAGTATCGCCACCCCAGACATCAGGTTCAGGCATTGCTAACCAGATCAATGTGTCGATAATAGTTCCCATACTATCGAGTGGTAGTTTCCAGAAAAATTCATAGTAGAGAGTATCAGTGCCTTCAGGCATATCGTATACAAGTGGTCCTGACCATCCTAATGGCGGCGTAGCAAGACCAGGGCCATCGTTTGAGTAACTACTATAAGCATCGACATTGGTCATTATTGCTGTTGCGCCAAGCCCCTGAATTAGTTGGTCAGCCTGGTATTGTTCTTCAGGATCGACTTCATCACCACAACCATTGAAACCAATCACGAATAACAAGGCTATACCTACTGCAAAGAGTTTTTTAGACATATTTCCTCCTTTCCAAGACTTAAGTATATTGTAATGAAAATGTTCAAATTGTCAAGCCCCTAATATCAGATACTTGGACACATCTTTATCCTTTGATTTTGAATTTATCAAATGAACTCCTCAGCCTTGAAACATGCCTGCCCCGAAGAGATTCTGAACCAAGTTCAGAATGACACTTTCGGGGTTCAGGGGTGAGGGTTTCCTAAAATGTTTATGAAAAAATGTGTCCAAGTTTCTGGATACGTGTCATTATGAAAACGAGCATCTGTTATCGAATATCGAGTGCAGGTAACAATTAATACTTGACAATTCTTTTATTTTTAGTATAATGATACATAATGAAGACTATGAATGATAATTCAACAAGCGGAGTATGGGGATAATGCTGTTCTTTATTCCTCGTAATGCTTCTCTTTATCAGGGGGTGAAGTTCGCCTGAGTTATAGATATTTGTTCTGTAAAGCGCCGCGGGCTTCAACCCACGGCGCTTTTTTTTCTATAGAAATAGTTTCTATAGAAATCGATTACGGTGATAAAAAGAAAGATTACATTGATATCGAGCACGCCGAAGGCGCGCAGGAGATGTTATGAAAGAACCAATTAAATGTGTGGGTTTGAAAAAAACCTTTGTGAAGAAGGATAAGGTTGTAGCGCTTAATAATGTTTCATTCACGATAGAGAAGAACGAGGTTTTTGGAATCGTGGGTCCAAACGGTTCGGGTAAGAGTACGCTCATTCGAATCCTTTCTACATTGCTTATCCCTGATGAGGGATCTGCGAGTGTATTTGGGCATGATGTAGTGCGCGAATATAGTAAGGTGCGTCCTCTTATTAATCGTGTTAGTGTTGATGCTGCATTTTTCAAAGGCATCTCTGCCTGGGAAAATCTGAGATATGCAGCAAGGTTATATGGTTTGGGTGGAAAAGAGGCAAAACAAAGGACTCTTGATATTCTGAGTCAACTCGGTTTTAGTGAAAAGCGGTTTTATGAACCACTTGAGGATCTCTCGCGCGGCATGCAGCAAAAGGTTGCAATCGCAAGGGCATTTTTTACCTCACCGATGCTTCTTCTCCTTGATGAACCAACGACTGGTTTAGACCCACGTTCGAAAATGGAGGTGCAGAATTTCATTCGAAAATCCATGAGCAGTAATGGTCTTACTATTCTTCTTACTACCCATGATATGAACGAAGCTGAAGTGTTATGTCATCGTGTGGCAATAATCATAAAGGGCAGGTTTGTTACGGTTGGAAAGCCAAATGAGTTGCTAGAAAAATATAAAAAACCGAACCTTGAACAGGTTTTCCTTGAAGTAACAGGCAAAGACTGGAAGGAGATAGAATATGAATCTTAAAGCACATGCCTACGGCTCGATTGCATTTATCGAGAGGAACTTTGCCTTAATCAAAAGGTATCTTGGATGGGAACTCGTCTTCTTGACCTATAATGTTGTTAATGCTTTGGCGATTGGACTGATTGGGGCTCGAATGGGCAAAGAGATGGTTTTGTATTTGATCGTTGGTGCAATGGTCTGGGGATTTCTTTCGATTCTGTTTCACGAAATCTCAGAATCAATAGCATGGGAGCGCTGGGAAGGAACAATTGAGTATACGTTTATGGCTCCGATTAATCGCGTCACCCATCTTTTAGGTAATTGTCTCCATGCTGTGACCTATGGTGTAATCAGAAGCAGTCTGATTCTTATTATTGTTGTTTTTTTCTTTGGCATTTCAATAAAAGGAGCTAATCTTACAGCACTATTTATTATACTTGTTGTTTCCGGATTATCCTTTGTAGGGTTAGGCCTTATGGCCGCTGTACTTCCATTACTTTCTACTGAAAAGGGTGCATATGCTACACATATATTTGAGGCAGTACTTTTATTAATTTCTGGTGTTTATTATGAAATTGAGGTTTTGCCTATTTGGATTAGACCGTTGAGTTATATTTCTCCAGCGACCTATACACTCAGGGCAATGCGCGCAGCTTTACTTGATGGCGCTGGGCTGGGTGAATTATTGCCTACAATTCTTTTACTTTTAGGAGTTGGAATGGTTTTGATTCCGCTCGGAATGATTGTGTTCGGGAAAGCAGAGTTTTATGCGAAGAAAAAAGGTAAACTTAAGCGCTCAGGATGAATATTGTTGGTTGACATACAGAATTCTTTAAGTAAAATGATTACAGTATCACCTTCGATGATATCGATGACAAAGAAATATGGACTGGCAATAGAAATGGGGAAGAACTTTTACAGTGATATTACTTTTTATATCTCTGTAATCTACAGTTTATCACTGTAATCAAAGCATATCGAAGATATGCTGCAGGAGGAAATAAATGGGACCTTTTCATACACCGTGGTTAACCTTTCTAGCATGGGTTGTGGCTTTCGGCTGTGTTATATTCAGTATTATCTGGGCAGTCTGGCTTTTCAAACCAAAAGAGGATGATGATGAGTGAATCATTTATTTATGCAATAATTATTGTTGTCTATCTGGCAATACTGATTCTTATTGGATTTGTCACTGGCCGCAGGACAAAAAGTGTTGAAGATTTCTATATCGGCGGTAGGCAGATTGGGCCCTGGGTAACTGCTTTGTCTTTTGTTGCCGCCTATTTCAGTTCAGTAGTTATTATCGGCGGTGGCGGATTTGGCTATATGTTCGGTATGTCAACACTCTGGATTGGAGCGATTAATGTTCTTTTGGGTTGTACTGTATGCTGGATTGTTCTCGGACCAAGGATCAGAAAATTTACACAGCGATTGAATACAATGACTATCCCGGGATTTTTTGGAGAACGGTATAAATCAAATTTTGCCCTTATCTTTTCTGCAATCATTATTGTGTTATTTATGATATTTTATAATGTTAGTATTTTAAAAGGAATGGGACATATTTTTGAGGTTTTAATGGATATCCCTTATGCCTATGGTATTCTTCTGGCTG
>JAGMEL010000220.1 GCA_023128195.1 Caldifarciminota bacterium
CAATATTTTACAAATAAAGACTATGCGTTTGAAAATTATTACGGAGAGTATTTGATTGATAAAAAGAAATATATAAAAGCTAATAGATACTACGATTCGATTATCCATTCGACAGAAGACAATTTACCAGATCGATTGTATTATAATTGGGCTCTCATTCCATTTTTACAGGGGAAAGTAGATACTGCCCTCAATAGATTTGTATATTATGTTGATGATTTCAGGGGTGGTAAGGAGTATTATAAGGCAGCTTTTAAAATTGCCACGATAAATTATCTACGGCAAGAATTTGATAATGCAGCTTACTATTATGGTTTGGCAAGTATGGATGAGTTATTGCGTAATGATGCATTGCAGAATCAGTTGATCTGCTATAAAAAATCAGGAAACTGGGATAGGACTGTTGAGACGGGCAAAAAAATTCTGCAATCTATTACTGATGATAAGGAGCTCGATATTCAATTTGAAATTGGTTATGCATATTTGCGATCCGGTAATGCAAAAGATGCAATTGAATATTTAAAAAATGCAGCGAGTTCAAATTCCATTCCTGAATACCATTACTGGCTTGGCGAGTCATATCTTGCTAAGGCTGATTTTATTAGAGCACTATACCAGTATCAAAAAATTATTGAGTTATTCCCCAAAGATGAGATGTGGACTCCAACTGCCGAATACAAAACAGGCATTGTTTTTGAATTTATGGATGAATTTGATGAAGCAAAAAGAGTATATAAAGAGATAATTAAAAAGCGGGGCATTGGAGATACCTGGGGAATTGAAGCACAGAAAAGATTAGAGATTATACAATGAAAAAAATACCGCAGGAAACGCAGTATCATCCGCAGGGGGAATGGCGGATTCGCAGGAAAAGCAGTACCATCCCGACTAAAGTCGGGATTCGCAAAAAAAATATGCGAATTTCTTGCGGCGAGCTGAAGGCGATACTGCAAGTTCTGATAAGAACGATACTGCGAGCGTGCCTCGAGGATTATCGAGAGGCAAAGCGATACTGCGACTACTGCGTAAAAGATATTGCATTGGTCATTTGTCATTTGGTATTAGTGGGGGTCTCTTGCTGTGGTTATTCAACCCGTTCATTATTGCCGAGCCATATGCAAAAGGTTCATATTAAACTCTTTAAGAATCAGACTTTTAAGATTGGGCTTGATGAAATAGCAACCACTACTGTTATTGAAGCATTTCGTGGTGGTTCAAACTTACGTATTGTTGACGAGAACAGTGCGGATATTGTGATTGATGGTAAGGTTTCCGGTTTTACAAAGGCTCCTTATACTTACACAAGTGACCAGACAGTTATTGAATATAAAATTACTGTGAAATTTTCTGTCCGTTGTGTTGATAGAGTCAAAAATGATGTGTTCTGGGAAGGCGATGTTTCAGATTGGGCATCCTATGCCTCAGATGAAGAAGAAGCAATAAATGCAGCGATTAAGAAAACTGCGGAGAACCTGGTAAACAAAATCTTAACTAATTGGTGAAAAGTAGGATACTTTACCATTTCCTACGGGGTTTGTTAAATGAAGCGTTTTGCAGAATTAGAGCTTCCAGATTATCATAAGAAAGACTTTGAAGATATTTTACTTAAGGGTACAGATTTTGGAACAAACCATTCCACAGAGTTGAATGATAAAAAAGAGTTATTGAAAAATAAGGACAAAGCTCAATACTGCGTTGAAAGAGGTAGTGAAGAATATTTTTATGGTTTTTACGATTCGGCACTGAGATACTTTGCCCGGGCATTAAAAGAAGATGAAAATCAATATGTCGCCTGGGTAAACCAGATAAGAGTTTTGATTGATACTGGTAAATATAAAGAGGCTTTGTTCTGGGCAGATAAAGGTATTGCTCGATTCCCCGGTTGTTTGCTTATGGTGTTTGCTAAGGCTTATGCCCTTGCTTATGCAGGACAAATTGAGCAGGCAAAAAGGTTGATTAATAAGCCGGTGCTTGAGAAAAATGAGCCATCTCTATTCTGGCTTTTCAGAGGCGAGGTATTGATTAAGATAAAACAGGGAATTTTCCACAAATTGGTATTCCCATATAAAGGGATCGGTAAAACAGGGGCATTTTTTTGTTTTATGAAAGCGCTCGATTCTAATCCAAATGACGGCTTTATGAATCAAAGAATAGGCATTGCATATCTTAAAGCAAAAGATACGGTTCGCGCATATGAACATTTGAAATCTTCAGTTATCACTACTCCTCAAAATCCACTTACTTTATATTGTCTTGCTGAATGTTATTGCCGAAAGCGTGATTATCAATATGCCTTATATTATACTAAAAAGGCAATAACATTTAACCCCAAATTTGATGCAGCAATTGAGTTGCTACAACGTCTGCACAGCCCATATGGGAGGTTCGTGCGCAGCTTTTGGAGAATTGTGAAGTGAGAGTTATACAATTAAAAAAGGAGTATTTATGAAGAGAGGTTATATAAAAATTCAAGATTTGTATAGAATAAAATTTTTGAGGGAGATTGCTCTTTCTCCTTGTGGTAATAAAATCGCCTATACTGTGGAATGGATGGACAAGAAAAAAAATAAGTATTTTTCGAACCTTTATTTACTTACAGAAGATGGTAAAAAACATCATTTTATCAGAGGCAATAAGGATATAAAAAATCCTGGATGGTCGCCCAATGGCAAATACATTTCATTTATCAAAACTGATATAGAAAAAGGCGAACCAAAGCAGAGTATCTGGGTTATACCAGCAGATGGGGGTGAGGCGTATGCCGTTACTGATGCAAAAGGTTTTTTTGGAAATTATGTTTGGACTTCTGATAGCAGATATATTATCTGTGAATTTACTGTAAAGAAAGAAGATAAAGAAAGAATTCCAGAAAAGGGCAAACCGCCGTTGTATTATCATGTGAAGAATATGTGGTATAAGCTGGACGGTAAAGGTATACTGCCTGAAGAAAAAAACCACATATGGAAGGTGAATGCCAAGACAGGGAAGATGAGGCAATTGACTTTTGGTAAAAATGGTGATGCATCTCCGAACCTATCGCCAGATGGCAAGAAAGTCGTGTTTGTCTCTAACCGCCAGAAAAGCTATGAAGAAAGATTACAATATGATGATATTTATGTTATCGATATTAACGGAAAAAAAGAGAAAAAGGTAAAAACACCAGCAGGGCCTAAAGGGCTACCAGTATTTTCTCCGGATGGACGTTCTATTGCATATATTGGCAGAGAATATCCTGAACAATGGTTTGGTTGGCGTAATTACTATCTCTGGGTGGTTACGGTCCAAGGAGGTAGAGCAGTAAATATAACAAAGTCTTTTGACCGAACGATCCCCGGCTATGTAATTGATGACCTTGGCAATTATGCGCGCAATTATCCAGTATTCTCAGAAGATGGTCGATTTATTTATTATAATATTGCAGATAACGGTGATTCAAAATTGTATGGGATAGATGTTGAGAAGAAAAAAGTAATAAAGGTTCTCGGTGAGAATGAGACGATTTATGCTTTTGATCATAATGGGAAAAATACCTTTGCTCTGGCTATTAGTAATGCAGTTGACCCGGGGAATCTCTATATATTAAAAGATGGTAAAAGAAAGCAGTTAACTGATTTTAATAAAGGCTATTTTAGAACACACCGTGTAGCACGACCAGAAGAGTTCAGATTCAAGGGTGATAAAGGTGACAAAGTGCAGGGGTGGATATTGAAACCGCCTAATTTCAACATTAAAAAGAAATATCCCCTGGTTGTTCAAATTCATGGAGGTCCCTATGCAGCATACGGCAATTCGTTTTTCCATGAATTTCAGGTTCTCGCTGCAAATGGATATGTCGTATTCTATTCAAACCCCCATGGCAGTGAGGGGTATGGTGAGAAGTTTGCTAAAGCTTTGCATAACAGATGGGGCATTCCAGATACAAAAGATATAATGAAGGCAGTAAGGTTATTAACAAAGCGTAAATATATTGATAAAAAGAGAATGGGTGTAATGGGCGGCAGTTATGGCGGATTTATGACCAACTGGATAATCGGGCATACAAATATGTTTAAAGTAGCAGTTACCATGAGGAGTGTTGTTAATATGCTTTCATTTTTCTCCTCTGATTTTGGATTTAGCCTCCCTAAGGAATTTAAAGGTTATTGGTGGGAAAAGAAGAATTTTCAGTTTTACTGGAATATGTCGCCTTTAAAATATATTAAGAATATGAAGACACCTCTACTCATAATCCACAGTGAACAGGATTATCGTTGTCCAATATCTCAGGCAGAAGAGCTTTTTGTCGCTCTTAAATTACTTAAAAGGGATGTTGAAATGGTACGTTTTCCCTTGGAACCACATGGTTTGTCACGCCATGGTTCACCCCGGCGTCGGGAAAAGAGGCTTGAATTTATCCTGAAATTCATCAATAGATATCTGAAGAAATAGTGAAATTTTGGAGTGCAACAAGCCTGCGACGAGCTCAGTCGAATCGTCCCCTTGTTGTTTCTTTATACGTTTAATTATGCAATTCTTAATTATTCTGGCAATCGTCTTTGTCCTGTACGTAATCTGGAAATACTGGACCTTGGCACTCGGTGCTGGTTATGACCCTACACCAATAGATAGGGTATATAAAATGTTAGATATGGCGCAGGTTAATGAAAATGATATTGTGTATGATCTGGGTAGTGGAGACGGTAGAATTCTAATTACTGCAGCAAAAAGATATGGTGCAAGGGCAGTGGGTATTGAAGCCGACCCATTCAGATTTATATTTTCCTGGTTGAATATTCTTTTTTCAGGCCAGTCAAAAAAAATAAAATTAAAATTTGGCAATTTCTTCAAGAAAAAAATAGATAACGCTACTGTAATAACAGTTTTTCTGTATAGACCGACAAATAATAAACTAAAAGAAAAATTCTTAAAAGAGTT
>JAGMEL010000221.1 GCA_023128195.1 Caldifarciminota bacterium
TAATTATCCATAATGTCCCGATAGTGGAGATGGGTAAAAAAAATAAAAGCGCTACTTTTTGAAGAAGTTTTCGTAAATTTTCCATGCTGATAGGTAATCGAATAATCTTTCTGGATTCCAATTGTTGGATAATATATCCTACAATTAATCCAAAAAAAATAATACCTAGTGAAAAAATAAGCTTTTTAAACATTTATACATACCTACTATTATTAAATTTTCTATTTAATTTTAAAGAAATGCTTTATAAGAATAATCAGTATTTTCCCTTTTTATTATCTCTGATTTTTATTTCATTACCTAAATCCACAATTATACATACTGTACAATCAGGATCAAAACAATTCCCACCAGGTGGTAGAGTGATAATCCGAGATGTTATAACACCGGATGCAAGACTGGCAATATTTACTATGTCCTGTTGTACTAATCCCGGGTTGGCTTGAACCAGAACCTTAAACGAGCAAGCGTCAGCTGGACTTATATTAGAAATGGTAAATGTCACTGTGGTAGTGCAGGTTACACGATCTTTCAGCACTATAGCTCAATTTACATCAGAAGAGGTTAAGGCTTATTCCCGTGTCAAATCTGTTCTAAGATTAGGAGTACAGCCTATCATCAATATAGCAGAGGTAATTTATTTTTATTGCAATTTTACTTTGGCTTTTCCAATATGCAATATATGCCTTTTCCTGCTCTTGTTGGTACAAAACATTTATTACAAGAAATACATGTGGCTTTCTCGGTATCACCCGATTGCCAGCGTTTAATCAAGCCCGGTTCCCGAATTAAAGGTCGACACAGCGAAATATAATCTGTCTGTTCTTTTTCTATTAATTCTTTGGCTACTTCATAAGAACGGATTCCACCCACTAAAATTAAAGGAACAGCTATTTCCCGCTTATATAATTTGGCGGCATCACGATAGTATACCTCTTCTTCTTTGGAATCAATCCTGCCTTCCCTAACAGATGCATATTCGCTGATTTTAAGGCTTATGCTGCCGCTTAACTCAATAGCATCGATACCTGCTTGCTCCAATATTGCCGCTACTTGCAGCATTTCACTCTGCGTCAAACCTCCCTCTGTAAAATCTTCCGAATTTAATTTAATGATAACAGTAAATTTTTTGCCCAATGCAAACCTGATGGCTCGAAGGATTTCTAAAATAAGGCGTGCCCTATTTTCTATAGTGCCTCCATATTCATCTGTTCTTTTATTAAAAAAAGGAGATAAAAACTGACTGAGCAGGAACCCATGAGCAGCATGAAGCTGAACCCCGTCAAATCCTGCGTTTTTTGCTCTAATCGCAGCATTTTTAAAATCCTCAATGGTTTGGGAAATCTCACTTGTAGTCATTGTTTTGCAATGTTTGTCTTTAATTTCCATGGAAGAAGGTCCCAGTGGTCTGCTTTTGGTTAAATTAACCGGAGCTTTAGCCCCTGCGTGGTTAATCTGCATAATAATCTTACTTCCTTTATTGTGAACCTTTTCAACCATTTTTTTATAACTAAAAGTAAGCCGGTCATCATAGATACCTAATTGCCGAATGCCTGCCTGCCCTGTTGGATTAACATAGGCATGGCTGCTGATGATCAACCCTACTTGCCCTTTTGCCAATTCCACCATTAAATCAGTCAGTTCTTCATTGCAGGAACCATCCGAATTTGCCATCCCCTCCCAGGTTGCACTGCGGACAAATCTATTTTTTAATTTTATTTGATTTATTTTTGTTATTTCAAATAATTTTCTCATTGATTATCTCTTCCTCTGTAAATGTTTATTTTCTTTAATTGGAACTTCAATAGAAAGTTTTATTCCCTTTTTTCCATAAAAAACTACCGGATACATCATAGGCTTTTCTCAGATAAAATATAAGGACCGGTATCCCATTTTCACTATTATTTCCAAAGAAGAAACCACGAAATTTATGAAACATGTAGGAATGGAATAAAAATACAATTTTTAAATTGAAGTGGACTTTATATTACGTAATCCAATGGTTATCAATAACAACAGACCCCAAATAGCAATGGTTAAAT
>JAGMEL010000222.1 GCA_023128195.1 Caldifarciminota bacterium
ATACTGGGCTGTCCATAAAAATGACTGGCTGAAAAGACCAATCATGACTATAGACAGCAGCCATTTTTTTGTACTCATTTTTGCCTCCTTATCTTTAACCAACTTCACAACCACATATATTAATCAACCATATAAACCAAGTCGACAATTTCTTACATATACATAATCACACCTTGAGGGTGGAGGATAATTTGTTCCCTCAAGGCTATTTTGCCAGCAGTAACCTCGCCATTAGGATTTATTAGCTTATAATATATCTTATTAGGAATTATATGTATGTCAATAGATAATATTGTTCTATGCATGAAACCTCCTTTCTCCATTTAAAGCTATTTACAGCTATTCTTCAACAGTAAATATCAAATACAAAAAAGGTATAACTATCCTACCAGAGGCTGCCTAAAACCTCTCTAAGGTCGTTATACCTTCTCTTTTCCTATATAATTATAATAAAAAATCCCCAGATGTCAACCCCGTTAGATAATATAAAAGCGCTCAATTTAATTAGTAAAATAATACACTATCACACGATCGAGGAGCATAAATATATTTGGAGGTTAGTATCTAACGGGGTCAAGACCCCAATTTTTGTTATTATTATTGATTCTCCCCGATTCTATTCAGCAATGCATTGTTATTATTGGCTTTACAAGGATGAACGAATTTTAGGTATTGATAAGTTCCAATTGCCAGACCACAAACAGCAAAGTACTGAAAATATTAGGAAAAGCGCAAACACAACGATCAATCTTAAATAACCTTAAAAATAAAAGGGCCGGCTTTAACCACCGACCCCTTATTTTTACTTTGTGACGTATTTGTGACGTACACATTCCAAATTAAACGGTAATAGACAGATTTCTGCCGCTTTTACATTATTTTTTATTAATAACAAAGGAAGCGAGTATTCTCGTAAATTTAGTTTCATCAGCAAGATGAAACAATTTATGGGACCAGCAATGGGCAGAATAGTGCAAAGGATTATCTTCATTGACTTTGGACGATTTCTATCGTAATTTCGAGAATTATCAAAATGGCTTGAATTGGATTTTTTCTCAATACGACATTTCGAAACGTTACGGAAGTCCAGCAGGCACACCAGCACCTATCCACCTCCGCGATTTTTGTTTAAATCTTCGATTTAACTACAAAAATCAGCGTCCCGAGTATCTTTAGATACGAGGGGCTACCGCTTAAATCTTCGATTTAACTACAAAAATCAGCGTCCCGAACATCTATCTAGAAGTAGGAAACCACCAATATAGTGCTATTATAAACTAAGACCATATCGATATATGTGCATATGCACATATGCACAATTGTGCAATTGTGCAATTGTGCATATCCAGATACCATTCGATCATTCTAACATGTTAGAATGGTAAAATGTTAACATGATAAAATATTAAAATAAAACGTCATAGTCTCTTGATAAATATCTTAGGTACATTACATACTGATTCATACAACTCTGGTATTCTGGTAATTACCAGAATACCAGAGTATACTTTCTAACGTATGCTACATTACATCATTCGTTTATCTGCTAAAAAACGCAATTGACCAGTGGCATTAAACGTGTATAATAAATCATGAAAAGGATTTGCAATACAGATTTGCTACAGGTATTTATATGGGTGAATTAGCTGCCTTAGGTACTGCAATTTCCTGGTCTTTCGGGTCTATATTTTTTACGATTTCTTCAAGAAGCATAGGCCATATGAATACAAATCGCTGGAGGTTAATACTCGGTTTAATACTATTATTGCTCGCTCATTTGATCTTGTCCGGTCAAATATTCCCTGATAATGTCACAGGTTTTCATGTATTCTGGTTCGGATTATCAGGCATTATTGGTTTTGCTATTGGTGATACCCTATTATTCAAATCTTTTGTGCTAATTGGTCCGAGGCTCGGTATGCTCATGCTCTCCTTCGCACCAATCTTTGGAACAATCATTGCCTGGCTTTTCTTGCATGAAATTTTAGATCTAACTAATATCCTGGCTATCATTATTACCCTCGCAGGAGTTAGCTGGGTAATACTCGGGCGTAAAAATAATGAACACCAACAAAATCAATATTTTACTGGTGTTATTTGTGGTATAGGTGGTGCTTTTTGCCAGGCACTGGGGTTAGTATTGTCGAAAAAAGGCTTAGAAAATAATTTCTCTGCACTTTCTGGAAATATTATCAGGATTTTTGTTGCAACCATAGTCATCTGGATCTTTCCTTTATTTCGCGGCAAAATATCCTCATCATTCAAGGATATCAAAAACAAAAAAATAGCTCCAGCTCTTTTGGGCGGTGCCTTTTTAGGACCATTCTCAGGTGTCTGGTTATCGCTGATTGCAGTCCAACATACATATATTGGTATTGCCTCAACCCTTATGGCACTACCTCCAATATTCTTGATTCCTCTTTCTCACTGGGTATTTAAAGAAAAAATAAGTCTTGGTGCAATACTGGGAACGATTGTTACAGTTGTTGGAGTAGCACTTATATTCCTTTTGTAAAGGGGACAGGCTACTTTTT
>JAGMEL010000223.1 GCA_023128195.1 Caldifarciminota bacterium
GTTGTTCCTTTACGCATCTCACTTGTAACATCAACTCTACCATTATGATTTCTAATAATACGATAACTGATTGCAAGACCGATACCCACCCCTCCATGTGAAGCATCTTTAGTAGTGAAAAATGGTTCAAAGATTCTTTTAAGATGCTCAGATTTAATTCCGGGACCTGTGTCAGTAAATGAAATTTCAATATATTTTTCATCTTCGCTAAGTTGCGATTTAATTGATAGATCACCCTTGCCATCCATCGCCTCAACAGCATTCATAATAATATTCATAAAGACCTGCTGGATTTGACCTGCATCGATCTTAATTAGCGGTAAAGATTGGTCTAAATCATTTTTAAGATGTATATTATGGAATAGAGGCTGATTTTTTACAAGGGATAATGTTGTTTCAAGAGTTTGATTAACTGAAGCCTCTTTAGTCTCGGGTTTTTTGTGACGGGCAAAGTCTAATAGTCCCTTAACTATACTCTTACATCTCATAGCCTCATGATATATCTTTTCAAGACTTTTCCTTTTCACATCATCTTCAGGCATACTTTTAAGGACTATATCACAATAGAGAATAATACCAGTTAATGGATTATTTATTTCATGGGCAACACCGGCAGCAAGCTGTCCAATCATTGCAAGTCTCTCTGCCTCAGCCATTTTGGCTTGAGCGAATTCTTTGATCTTTGTATCCCGTTCCCTTATTGATCTCACCATAAAATTGAAGATGTTACCAAGCTCCCCAATCTCGTCATTCGATTTTATATCCACCTTATATGAAAAATCGCCGTCAGCAATATGCCTCGAAGCAGTAGTTAATCGGCTAACTGGTTTGACAATACTATTTGCTAAAACCAATGTCACACCAAATGCGATTGCAATACCAAGTATTGTAACACCTATAAAAGTCGATACTATATTAATTCTCATATCAGTAAATTTCTCTTCGAGAATACCAACATACAATATGCCAATAACCTGCCCCTTAATATTTTTTATTGGTTCATAAGCCGTGATGTACCATGCATTTACTACAAATGCCCTACCAATCCATGGAGTACCTTTTTCTATCACTTTATCGTAGACTTCTTCAGATACCCGAGTTCCGATAGCCCTGGCACCATCGGTTCTCATAACATTTGTTGAAATACGCAAGTCTCCTTGAAAGATAGTTGCTGTACCTATATCTTTATCTTTATATTTTTCACTCTTATAGACCATGTCCTTTACTTTATCAACAATCTCATAATTTCGATTGAGTAATTTCCCACCGTATAAAACACCAATTAAATTACCGTCATAATCAAAAACAGGAGCGGCTGCTTTAATCATCATACCTGAGGTCTCTTCAATCTCTTCCCTTGGTCTTGCCTTGGGAGTGGAAATCAATGCTATCCTGGCTCGATCAGCGAGTTCTTTGCTTTCTTTTTGTAACTCATTCTTTGATATAATTTGTGTTTTGACTATTACTTCTTTATTCAAAAATACCCAATTAGCCATCTCATCATTTAATTGATCACCATAATTTTCTGGATTCCGTGCTCTCACAAGAACATATCCTTCTTTATCGATCAAAGTAAGAATATCCAAATATTCGCTTTCTCTTATTCTCTGCAATTCGACCTGTAATTTCTTTCTATTCTTACTTACTATTGCATCTCGCATAAAAAATCTTATAGCAGTTAGACGAACGATGTCTTTAATGTTTCCGCTTTCTTCTTGATAAACTTCTCGTGCAGAGTTCAGATCAAGCCTTACCTTATCCTGTGCCTGTTTGATTATTCCATCGCCAAGCAATCTCACACCAACGATCATGCTAATGACGCCGCTTATAAGAACAACCAGTACTAAACTCACAATCAGTTTAGTCCTCAAAAATATTTTCATAGTTTTATATTATCCAAGATGATAAAAAGGGACAAGAAAATTGGTATAACACATTAGATAGCACAACATCCCAACGGTTTACTGGTTCGCTTTTTGGCGTATATGGTGTTGAACACTTAACGGGGCGAGTTTAGTAATCTGTTCAATAAAATCATTCACAACCTTTTGGAACTTCATCCCCTCTCCAGCTGAAACCCATTCAAGCTTCAAACGCCGCTCATCTATGCCAAACTCCTGAAACATTAACCTGAGCATATGGTATCTTCTCAATGTCTTATAGTTACCTGAAATATAATGACAGTCACCAGGATGACAACCGGTAATTAATACACCATCTATTCCTCTCTCAAATGCGCTCAATACAAACTCTGGCTCAATCCTGCCCGAACACATTGTCCTAATAACTCTGAAGTGGTATTTCATCTGTAATCTTGAAACACCAGCCAAATCTGCTCCAGCATAGGAACACCA
>JAGMEL010000224.1 GCA_023128195.1 Caldifarciminota bacterium
TACTAGAACACATCACCCGAATAGGCGTTAGAGAAGAAGGCACTTTCAACTTACTAGTCCCAGCTAAGTCTGCTCCAGCATAGGAACACCAGTTGCAGCAGAAAACAAGGATTTTAGGTTTAGAATTAGACACCTTCACTCCTTCATTACAGAAATAAGAAGCCAGATGTCAGAAGTAAGATTTAAAAGGTTTGCCATTTTTCAAGTAATCCGTTTAACATTTTGCTAACTTGTAAGAAAGTTTATAGATTTTTAAATCTTTGTAACTCTTTATTGGCTTCTTCTTACTTCTTACCTCTTGCATCTTGCCTCTTACTTCTTGCATCTTACTTCTTGCCTCTTGCATCTTGCCTCTTGCTTCTCCCTTCTTATCTCTTACCTCTTGCATCTTGTCTCTCCTATTCCTCCAGCGCATCAATCATCGCCATGATCTGATGTTTTGTGAAACCATACTGCTCCATTGCACCAGATGGGCACGCAGCAACACAGGTACCACAACCCTTGCATAATGCCTCGTTCACTTTAGATTTGCGTTCAGTATCCTCAATCACAATTTCAATTGCCTCGAACGGGCATAACCCACTACAAATACCACAACCAACACACAGTTCTTCATTGACATGGGAAACTGCTGCCTCAGCATAATATTTATCATGAGCAATAATAGTCGTAGCCCTTGCTGCAGCCGCCTCAGCTTGACTTATCGTCTCATCAATACATTTTGGACTGTGTGCCATACCCGCAACAAAAACACCCTCGGTCGCAAAATCAACCGGTCTTAATTTAACGTGCGCTTCAAGAAAAAATCCTTCGTCATTCAAAGGTACCTTTAACATCTTTGCCAGAACATCATTATCTTTTGTAGGTTCGATTCCCGTTGAAAGAACCACGAGGTCAGAAGGAAGCTCTATCTTTTCTCTTAAAATTGGCTCAAATACCGAAATATTTAACCTGCCATTATTACTGTGTATCTCAGGTTTTGAATTATCATCATATCTAATAAAGATAACCCCAGCCTCTCTTGCATTCCTATAAAAATCTTCTTTAAAACCATATGTCCTCACATCGCGATACATAATATAGATATTCACTTCAGGATTTATTTTCAGAAGCCTCAATGCATTTTTTACTGCCTGGGAACAACACATTCTGCTACAATATGGATGGCCGTCATCTCTCGAACCAATACATTGGATCATTACTACAGAAGCAAGATGTCCGATGCAAGATGCAAGATTTTCTTCTCCATTCTTGCTTCTTACTTCTTGCTTCTGGCCTTTTACTTCTTGCTTCTTACTTCTAACTTCTTGCTTCTGGTCTCTTACTTCTTGCTTCTTACCTCTTGCCTCTTCAATTAACTCTTCCAATTCCCTCTGTGTAATGATCCTTTTGTCTTTGCCATATAAATATTCAGTGGGCTGATATTCTTGAGCACCGGTAGCAACAATTACTACACCATGTTTAAATTCTTCCTTTGCACCATCGGTAAAGGAAATTTCAGTCTCGTAATTTCCAATATATCCGGAAATTGATTCGATGTTTGCATTAGTAAATACCTTTATTAATCCTGTATTTTCTATCTTCTCAATAGTTCTTCTTAAGAATCTTTGGACATCTCTTCCTTCAATTGTGTAATAGATATGCCTTAGATTGCCTCCCAGTTCCTTTTCTCTCTCAACAAGGAAGACTTCAAAACCCTGCTCAGCAAGTGAAAGGCTCGAAACCATTCCGGCAATTCCACCACCGATCACTAATGCCTTTTGAATAACATCAATCTCGACCCGTTTTAAAGGTATGAGTAATCGTGCTTTGGCAACGGACATCCTTACTAAATCTTTCGCTTTTTCGAATGCCCCCTTTGGCTCGTTCATATGAATCCAGGAGCACTGGTCCCGGATATTTGCCATTTCAAAGAGATAGGGATTCAAACCTGCTTCTCTTATTGTCTCACGGAAAAGGGGTTCGTGGGTCCTTGGTGTACATGAAGCAACAACCACACGGTTTAATTTATGTTCTTTAATCATTTCAACTATTCTTTTCTGGGTATCCTGAGAACAGGTGTATAGATTATCTTCAGCATAGACAACATTGGGCAGGGTCTTTGTGTATTCAACTACGCGCGGCACATCAACATAACCGCCAATATTTATTCCACAGTGGCAGATAAAAACACCAATTCTCGGTTCTTGATTTAAAACATCCAATTCAGGAGGATATTCCTTCTTTGTTATTAGAGTATTTCTTGCTGAAGCCAGAAGACCCATTGCCTTTGCTGCTGCACCTGATGCCTGGGTTACTGTTTCAGGAATGTCCTTTGGTCCGGCAAATGCGCCGCAGACATATATTCCATCTCTTATTGTATCAACCGGCATGAATTCTGATGTACGGCAAAAACCATGTTCATTAAGATTAACCCGTAATTTTTTTGCTAATTGAGCTGTACCATCCTTGGGTACAAGACCAACCGAAAGCACAACCATATCAAACTCTTCTTGTTTTATCTCCCCAGCTTCACTTTCATAGTGTATTATTAAATTGTTTGCCTCTGAATCTTGGTCGACGTTTGAAATCCCAGCTCTAACAAATCTAACCCCATACTCATTCTTTGCCCGCTCATAATAAGATTCAAACCCTTTGCCAAATGTTCTTATATCCATACAAAAAATTGTTGTCTCAAGTCCTGCTTTAGCATGCTCCTTAGCAATAATTGCCTCTTTAATAGCATATGTACAACAAACCGATGAACAGTAACTCCTACCTGCTTGTGGATCCCGTGAGCCCACGCATTGAATAAATGCAATCCTTTTTGCTTCCTTCTTATCACCCGGTCTCAGGACATGACCTTGAAAAGGACCTGAGGCAGAGAGGATCCTTTCAAACTCGATTGAGGTAACAACATTTTTGTATCGTCCATACCCGTATTCACTCTTCTTTTTTGCATCATATTCATCAAACCCGGGTGAAAGGATAATCGAACCAACATTCAGATCAACTACTTCTTCTTTTTGGTCAAAATTTATTGCATCTGCATCACAGAATTCCTGACAGATTTTACATTCACCTGTCTGCAAATGCACACAATGCTCTTTATCAATTATAGCATAGTTTGGAACTGCCTGAGGAAAAGGAATATATATTGAAGATCTTTCTCTTAGACCCTCATCAAATTCAGAAAGGATTGGTACGGGTTTATTTCTTGTAATCTCTTCAAACTTTATTCCCTTAGTAGGACAGACAAAATAACAAGCACCACAAGTCTGACACACATCTGATTGAACATCAAAGGCTGGTTGTACCTGTCGTTTACTACCTCTACCAGCAAAGCCAATCGCTCCCCTCCCCATTCTATCACGACACATACGGACACAGAGACCACAAAGTAGACAATCCTCATTCTTAGCCCTAATCCTTGATTTCTCAACACCTATTTCTTTTGCAATCCGTTTGACTTCTTCGGAATCTGGACAACGGGCTAATAATAACTCAGCCATAATCTTACGCGTCCTTATCACCCGTTCAGTGTCAGTTTTGACAACAAGTCCTTCTTGAACAGGATAAGTGCAGGATGCTTGAATAGAGGAAGGTCTGCCATTCTGGCTTACCTCTACTAAGCAAAGTCGGCAAGCACCATAAGCCGGTAATGCTTTATGATAACATAGAGTCGGTATCTTTATACCAAGTTTTTGTGCGGCTTCCAGTAATGTTGTCCCTTCTTCAGCCTCAATTTTTTGACCGTTGATAGTTAAATTTATCATAACGTTTCCTCTTTTTCAGGTTTACTTTCCAGTTCGCATCTTAGGCAACGTTTTGCCTCTATTATTGCTTGTTCTTCACCTAAGCCTAAATGTACTTCTTTGAAACTCTTTACTCTTTCGGATACAGATAAAGAAGGCATCTTTGGGCGTCTTGACTCAAGCAATTCCTCCATCTCCTCATCTGATAATTTCAAAGGCTCAACATATACTGCTGGTCTTATCACTTCATATTCTCTTACTACAGGTTCACTTCTTAGATATTTATGTATGGACTGAGCTGCAATTTTACCTGCACCCATTGCCTCGGTCACGGTTGCGGCACCGGTTACTACATCCCCACCAGCAAAGATACCATCTTCATTCGTAATAAAAGTCTCGGCGTTAACCATGATGGTCTTCCATTTAGAGATTTGAATATTTTTGTTGTCTGTTAGAAAAGATAAATCTGGTTCTTGTCTAACTGCGTATATCATTGTATCTAAATCCACAGTGAATTCAGAATCCTTAACGGGTATGGGGCGTCTTCTACCAGTTTCGTCGAAATCCCCCAATTTCATTCTAATACATTCTATTCTTTCCATCTTTTCATTTTTAGAAATGACCCTAATAGGAGCAGCAAGAAATTGGATATCTATTCCTTCTTCTACAGCACCTTCAATTTCCTCTGGGTCAGCAGGCATTTCTGCCTTTGTTCTTCTATAGATAATTTGCACTTTTTCGCAACCCATCCTGCAGGCTGTCCTGGCGGCATCTATAGCTGCATTCCCACCACCAATCACGGCGACCTTTTTTCCAAGTTCTGTTTGCTCACCAAGATTTACTGCCCTCAAGAATTCCACAGCGTCCATAACGCCTTTTGTCTTTTCACCAGGAAGTCCCATTTTCAACCCCTCGTGAGCACCAGTGGCAATAAAGATAGCCTTATAGCCTTGTTTCTTGAGATATTCAAGATTATCTACTTTAGCATTTGTCTTGATTGTCACTCCTGCTTCCCTAATAATATCAATTTCTTTATTAAGAATCTCTCTAGGCAATCTGTATTCTGGTATACCCACGGCCAGCATACCCCCAGCTACAGGCAGAGATTCAAAGATGGTAACTTCATAACCCTCTCTGGCGAGGTAATAACCACAAGTCAGACCAGCTGGACCTGACCCAATGATTGCCACTTTTTCCTCATAGATCCGTTTGTGGGGAGTGATTGGTTTTATGCCCTTTTTAAGTTCGTAGTCGGCAGCAAATCGTTTCAATGCCCTGATAGCAATTGGATCACCTCCATCACCTGAACGACACTTGGTTTCACAAGGATGGTGACAGACTCTACCGCAGACCAATGGTAGAGGATTCTCTTTTCTAATAATGTCAATAGCTTCTTCAAATTGTCCTTTGGCAATATAGCCTATATAGGAAGGTACATCCTGACCTACTGGGCATGTATACTGACAGGCAGAGGAAATTATCTTTTTACAAACAACTGCGGGACATTTCTTGTATTTAATATGAGCCTCATATTCTTTTCTAAAATGCTGCAAAGTCGAAAGAACAGGATTAGGAACTGTCTGCCCTAAACCACATTGAGAAGCATCTTTTATTGCTTCTCCTAATTCTTGAAGAAATTCGATGTCCCCTTCTTCCCCCTTACCTTCTGATATTCTTGTTAGAACCTCAAGCATTGCCTCACTACCGTCTCTACAACTTGTACATTTCCCACAACTTTCATCATTGGTAAATGCGAGAAAATATTTAGCAATATCTACTATACAAGTATCTTCGTCCATTACTACCATCCCACCGGAACCCATCATTGAACCAGCTTTAGCTAAATGTTCATAGTCAATGGGTAAATCAATCGAACTTGACGGAATACAACCACCAGATGGTCCTCCAGTTTGCACCGCCTTAAACTTCTTACCTTCAAGGATTCCGCCTCCAATATCATAAATAATCTCTCTTAAAGTTATACCCATTGGTACTTCCACCAACCCGGTATTTACTACTTTGCCCACCAGAGAAAATACTTTTGTCCCTTTACTTTTTTCAGTACCAATTTTAGAATACCAATCACTACCTTTAGCTATTATTGCTGGAATATTTGCCCAGGTTTCTACATTATTTATATTTGTCGGTTTTCCCCATAATCCAGATTGTGCTGGAAAAGGTGGTCTCTGCCTCGGCTCTGGTGATACTCCTTCAATTGAATGTATCAAAGATGTTTCCTCTCCACAGACAAAAGCACCTGAGCCTTCTCTTATTTCAATCTCAAAATTGAATCCCGTGTTAAAAATATTTTTACCCAGCAATCCATGTTCTTTTGCCTGCCAAATTGCTTGCCGTAATCTTACAATAGCTAAAGGATACTCTGAACGCACATATATAAACCCTTTTGAGGCTCCGATTGCATAACCACCGATTAACATTCCCTCCAGAACAGAATGGGGATCTCCTTCAAGAACTGATCTGTCCATATATGCACCAGGGTCGCCTTCATCAGCATTGCAGACTATATATCTTATATCACCTTTTGCTTTCCTTGCAAATTCCCATTTTCTACCCGTAGGAAAACCAGCCCCTCCTCTTCCTCTGAGTCCTGAGTTTTTAACCTCTTCAATTGTCTGTTCTGGAGATAATTCAGTTAAAACCTTATATAATGATTCGTAACCACCTCTGGTAATGTATTCTTCTATTGAATCAGGATTTATAAACCCACAATTACGGAGGGCAATCTTTTTCTGCTTTGCAAAAAATGGGACCTCTTGATATAAAGGAATGCCACGTAAATTACCATTAGAACCATATTTTTTTATCGACTCATCGAGCAATAATTCTTCTTCAAACTTACATAAAAGATATTCTTCCTTGAGTTGCTTATTCTTAACAGCGATTATCAGCTCTCTTGCTTTATCAGGTGTCATCTCACAATAAGTTAATTTGGGCAGTTCGGGAACAAATAAATTCACCAATGGTTCTTTTTGACAGAAGCCAAGACAACCTGTTTTTGTGAGTATCGCATCCAATTTATTCTCTCTTATACTATTTTCTATCTCATCATAAACTTCTTGTGCTCCAGTAGCTAATCCACAAGTTGCCATACCAACCGCAATCTTTATGCGTTCAGGATAGATTAATCTTGTCCCTTCTTTTTTTATTATTTCAAGGTCATCTAAGTTTCTTATATTCATTGATAATTCCTCAAAACAGATGGAATTCGGGATAACCTTATCTTCCCATATGCTTTGCCATCAATCATTATAGCAGGGGCGATACTACAACATCCGAGACAACGAACTGAGTATAAAGTAAATCTCATATCTTTAGTTGTCTCACCCGGCGCTATCTCTAACTTTTCACTTAATTTCTCCAAAATTCGCTCCCCACCTCTCACATAGCAGGTGGTGCCCATACATACACTGATCTGATGACGTCCCCTTGGTGTAAGACTGAAGGCATTATAGAAAGTAGCAATATTGCATATATTAGTTAATGGAATATTCAATTCTTTAGATACATGTCTCAATAAATCAGGAGGTAGATAGTTATAGTCTCTACTAATGTGTTGCAGAACAGGCATTAATCTTCCCATTTCTTGACGATGTTCTTCTATAATCGCTTTAATCTTCTGTATATCTTTTTCCTCCAGCGACGGAAGTGGCACCTCTTCGACAGGATAAAGTGCTTTTCTTACTGGACAGTTTTCCATACAGACTCCACAGCCAGTACATTTTTCTTCATCTACATAACGAGGCTTCTTTTTTACAGCAACAGTGAAGTTACCGGCGTCTCCTTTTAGTTTATCTATTTCGGCGTTGGTTATGAGTTCAATATTTGGATGCCGGGCAACGCTTACGAGTTTGGGCGCCAGAATACACATTGAGCAATCATTTGTAGGAAAGGTCTTATCCAATTGTGCCATCACACCACCAATACTTGGCGCCTTTTCCAATAGGTAAACCTTGAATCCAGAATCGGCTAAATCCAGGGACGCCTGAATACCACCGATACCCCCACCGACAACGAGTACAGCGCCTATTTTGCCGTTAACTGTCATTGTACACTCCTACAATAGAGGCAAGAAACCAGATGCCAGAAGCAAGATCTGACCAGATGGGTAGAAAACAGCAGCAAGAAGCCAGATGTCAGATTTAGAAGGTTTGCCATTTTTCGAGTAATCCGTTTAACATTTTGCTAACTTCTTCGTATCTCACTGAAAAATTCTTATGCTCTTTACTTTTTATATAATCACAATCATATGAAAAATCTAACCACACTTTTGTTTCTTCACAGGAACCAATAGCATCTACCAAATGCCTTTTGAAAACCTGTTCATATCGCCGTTTTGCCCAACCTTCGGCAATATTTGCTGGAACCGACCGCGAAGAATTTCTTATCTGAGCAGTTAAAGAATATAGCTCTTCTTTAGGAAATTTCTTTGAAAGATGAAATATTTCTATCGCTAACTTGTAAGAAAGTCTATAGACTTTTAAATCTTTGTAACTCTTTATTGGCTTTTTCTTGTTTCTTACCTCTTGCATCTTGCCTCTTGCATCTTACTTCTTACTTCTTGCCTCTTACTTCTTACTTCTTGCATCTTGCCTCTCATGCCCCTATCTTCTCCAGCAGTGCCCTTGTAGATACCCTATTCATCCGAAGACCCAATAGCTTCGCATCAATTCCCAATGCTAAACCGAGTAGCTGAGGATAATAAAGAACCGGTAAATTGTATTTCTCTCCAAATTTCTTCTCAATCTTTTTCTGATTGTCATCATACATCACACTGCAGAATGGACATATCAAAACCATCGCATCAGTAGAGTTCCCTGATAACTCCTGGAATTTTGGTCGGGCAATTGAGTAGGCTAAGTCTTCGCTAATCGCAAGAACACCAGCACCACAGCAACTCAATTTTTCTGAATAATTAATAGAATTCGCTCCGGTTACACTGATGAGTTCATCTAAGGTATGAGGGTTTTCAGGATCTTCAGGATTTTTGTATATATCAGTTGGCTTTAAATAGTGGCAACCATAGTGTGCCGCAATATTGAGATTTGAGAGCCTCTTTCTTATTAGCTTCTGGATTTCGTTAATCCCAACATCTTCATAGAGAATTTTTGCAAAGTGCTTAACAGCAATATTTCTGCCCATTCGATAATTAATGCCATTTTTCTTTAACGTCGAAACAATTCTTGTTTTCTCATCAAAATGTTCGATAAGATGTTTATTCACCTCAGTGAGTGAACCTGTACAGGCACTGCATAAGGTACAGATATCTAATTCCTTTTGTTCAGCAGCAAAGATATTCCGAGCGCCCATCATCATAAATGTTTCGTAGTGAACTGACTTTATTGGAAAACCACAGCATTCAAAATCATCCAGATCAACAAATTCAATACCCAAAACCCTGGCAACTTGCCTTGCTGCCATCTCATAGTTTCTTCCCCTGCCTAAGACTGTACAACCAGGATACAAAGCATACTTCATGATAAGAATTAAATAAGAATATCAGGGGAACAGGTTATCAGGATATTAAAAATTGCCTGATGCCCTAATACTCTGATTTCCTTCCCTCTGATGTACTGATATTCTGATAGCCTATTTTTCATTTTTCCTTAAAATAATTTGCTCGAGTTCAGTCATTTCCATAATCTTTTTTGTAAACCCTCTTGCCTTTTCGACCTTTGGAAGACCAAACCCTGCCCTCTTTTTATTATCAAATTCATCAATCTCGTATAACCTGCCAAATCGTTTAAGGATATCTATCTGTTGTACAAATGGAGTAGGAACATAGCCTTGTTTCACAGCCAGGTTCTTTATTGCATTCATCACATCAGTAAATTTCACACCCTGAGGACATCTTTCAGTGCAGGCATAACAACTTGAGCAGAACCAGATAAAATCACTGCTCAAGACCCTTTGTTTCATCCCCAAAAGGACCATTCGAATAATCCTGCGTGGATTATATCCCTCATCAATCGCTCTTATTGGACAGCTTGCAGTACAAATTCCGCATGCAAAGCATAATTTTATACCCTCACCACCCGGCTCCTGCGCGACCTCATATTTAAATTTTGGTGAAAGTTCGGTCACTATACGAACTCCTTTCGCACCATAAATGATGCAACTACGTGCTTATCTGAATAGCAAATGCTTCTCGATCTTCTTAAGTAAGGTTGGCATATCTACTGGTTTATCAATGTAGTCATCTGCCAGATGGTCAATTGCGATATCAACTGCGTATTCAGGTTTTGTAAGCTGCTGTCCAACTGCAGTCAGCATTACAATTGGTATTGGTCTTGTCTGTGCGATTTTGCGCAATTCATAGCAAACTGTAAAACCATCTTTACCAGGCATAATAACATCAAGAAGGATTAAATCAGGGCTTTCATACTTTGCCTTGGCAATTCCTTCATCTCCATTCTTTGCAGTTATGACATCATATTTATTGGCGGTTAAAATCTGTTTTGTAGCCTCAAGAAAATCTGGGTCATCATCAACAAGTAGTATCTTGGGATTTACCCGTTCTTCTTTTGGTACAGACCTTGTTTTGGTCAATAGATCATTTACCGCATCGATTATTTTCTTGGAATCTACTGGTTTTGCAAGATAACAATCAGCCTTATGACCTTTGGCAATATTCTCAACATAACTGTCAGGACTCGCACCAATATCTCCCAACAGGATAATGGGTATTGATGAGTAATTTGGGTCCTCTTTCAATCCCCGGCAAACTGAAAAACCATTTATGTCGGGCAGCATAACATCACAAATTATAAGATCTGGTGTATTCCTTTTTACACTATCTATTCCTTTTTTTCCACTTTGTTCGATAATAACCTCATAACCTGCTTGTTCAAGCATAGTCTTATTTGTCTTAGAAAAATCAAGATCATCGTTAATAAATAAAATTTTTGTCTTCTGCATTTTATGCTCCTTTTTAAAAAATAGTCTATGGGTTAGGGTTTGGAACCCCATTACCCCTTGCTATTTTTGGTAAAAAAATACTGAATGTACTACCCTGGTCATATCTGCTTTTTATTTCTAATCTTCCATTATGAA
>JAGMEL010000225.1 GCA_023128195.1 Caldifarciminota bacterium
CGGTAATTACCGGAATGACAGACTGAAGATAATCCTTTGGATATCTATATCAATCAATAATAATTATCTTTTTGTTGCAATAATACTCATCCTTTTCAAAAATAATGAAATATATCCCTTTTCTCTTTAATGGTTTAAGTAAAGTCGTATTCTTTGTTATCTTATCGATTCTAACTTTTCTCCCCGCTGTATCGATAATCTTAATTTCAACACTTCCTTTTATATTATTACATTTGACAAGAATCGGTTCACCTGCACGTAGAATACTCAAAGGAACTTCAATTTCAGCACCGTGCAAACTTGTTATATCCTCATTAATCCCTGGCTCATAATCGTATCTGTAAAGACCACCTTGAGTTGCGGCAAATAGTCTTAATGTATCTTCTGGATGAAAAGATAGTGAATTAATATACAGATTTCCGAGCCCTGTATTTATTTCATTCCAGATCGCCCCACAATCGGTTGAACGCTTTATACCCAGTCCAGAATCTCCAGCAAATACGCTGCATGTATCCTCTGGATAATAAAACCACATCGGATTCATCGCTATACAACTCGCATATATCCACCAGTCTACTGCCTGCATCAGTAGAACGATAAATGGCATCGCTCTCTGTACCATCACCAACCAAGGCAAAAACAGTATCACTTTGCAATGGATCAAAGGTCAGACAATTTACAGACAAAGACCAGAAATCTACGACAAAAGACCAGGAATAACCACCATCAGAACTTCGGTAGATTGAATCAGCAATTGAAATAAGCATAATACTTGTATCCTGAGGATGTTGGGCAATACATTTTACATTCTCATTCTCAAATCCAACCAATCCCCAATTCGTCTGGGCACTGACAAGGCACAGTAACGCTGCAAAAACAGAAATTATTTTCCCCATATATCCTCCTTTCGTCATATTATATTATAATCAAAAGTGTGAAAAAAACGTGAAATTGGGGGTCACTCAATTTCTTCCTTATATACTATAATATTTTTTAAGTATCTGTTAAGAAAATACTTACATTTACCTCAAAGAATTGCGTACAATTTTTTAACAAATCTCAAATTCAAATGATGTGAGGTGTTTTTGCATGTTATTTTACCAATAAGTTTCTTTTTCAACACATACAGGTCACCGAGCAGATCCAGAATCTTATGTCTCACAAGTTCATTCTGGAATCTTAAAGGTTCTTTAGAATAAATATTATTTTTGGTAATCCCTATGCCATAGGCAGGCAGATTTTTCAATCTCGGATCATTTTCATTTACAAAGGCAAAGGTGCGTGCTGGTGCAATTTCTTTTAAATAATTCTCTTTATTGATCTCCAGACAAATGCTCTGCGACTTTATATATGGATGAAATAATTCCATTTCAATAATGAGTGTATCTTTTCCTGAAGGTTCATAGAGAATAGATGAAGTCTCTTCTGCAACCAAGATATTATTATCTAATCTCAATACTCCAGATGAATTCTGTTCTCTTAATTGCCCCAGCATCTCAACAAACTTCTGGCTCGAACCATCAAAAAAAGGGATTTCATTACCAAACACATCAATCTTTACATTGAATAGATTTAGTCCATATAATGCGGAAAACAGATGTTCCACAACATTTACTCTGTGCTCCTGTCCAATAGAGACGAGATGATTATCTACTATTATATTATCAATATCTAAAGGTATGCTGGTTGGGGATTGAGAATCCTCATGAAGCAATAGCCTGAATCTATCACTCGTTGAGACCTCTAACCTACTATAATCACCACTCAGACAGTTTCCTTTAATTTCTACTTTCATAATCCCTTATAAAGTCGGCCGAGAGCCCGTAAAACGACACGATGTTCCCGTGCTGGGATACCCGAATATTCTTTATTTTTGGCAACCGATTTAAAGATTGCAGATTTAGCATAGACAATCACATTATCACCAATTTCTAAATGATCACTTATTCCTACCTGTCCGCAGAGTGTCACATTATTGCCGATTTTTGTAGAACCGGCAATACCCACCTGACCCATGATAATACAATTTTTACCAATCTTTACATTATGTGCAATTTGTACAAGATTATCGATTTTTGTCCCCTCTTCAATAACAGTGTTACCAATTGTGCCTCTATCAATAGTAACATTGCTGCCAATTTCAACGAAATTTTTAATTACTACATTTCCTATATGACTTAACCTCTCGTATCTTTTCTTCTTTATATATCCAAACCCCTGCTTACCAATAACTGTATTTGAATTTACAATAACAAAATCGCCTATCTTTGTATTGTTGTAGATTACAGTACTCGGGTGTATTTCACAATTTCTTCCAATAATAGCACCGCCATCAATATAACAATACGCACCAATGTATGTTCCATTACCTATCATTGCTCCATTTTTAATAATGGCAAATGGCTCAATTGTACAGGATTTTGGCAAAGACACATTCTTTTCAATCATTGCCTTTGTAGAAACTTCCTTTTTTCTCTTGCTTTTTCCTAATTTTTTTAATAGTAGATACATCGCTTCCTTAGGGTCTTTAACAATGATTCCGTTTTTACCTTTAAATTTTTCACTTGCTATTATAGCACCAGCACAAGTTTTTATAGAGGGCTTAAAAACAAATGTCATGTCGTTTCTGCCAGCATCATCGGGCGGCAAAATATCTTTAATTTCAAAAAATTTTTTACCGTACATTGAACCATGTACAATAGAGGCAACATCAGATAATTTCACAACCTATCCTATTCATAATCAACCCCATTGTCAAGCTACTCCGAGAAACCTGGACGCCCACCTCACCAATATTGACTTTTAAGAAATAAGGAATAAAATAGCAGTAGAGGATTTATGATTTTCGTTTATATTACAGTTATTCTAGCGGCTTTCTTCATTTTTATAATTTATATGTCCTGGAAAAGAAAGAAAGTTGAGCATATTTTTAGAGAGATGAAACTGTCTGGGGAAGCCTTTATACTTGGCCCTGAGGTGGCGAGTTTTCGAGGCGCAACTGCCAAATACGGCAGAATAAAATGCGATGGAGTAATCGGATTGATTAATGAAAAGATTATATTTGTACCTTTTGTAGGTAAAAAATTTTTTATACCAATGAATGAAATCAAGGATGTAAACGAGAGCAAAAAATTCTTGGGGTGTTATAGAGCAGGTCTGTCTGTCCTGGTTCTTCATGGCAAAGAAGCAGATATCGGTTTCTTTGTGAAAAATATTCTTAGATGGCAAAATGCTATTAGAGGAATGATAAAATCGAAGGCAGAAGAAGGCATGAGAGGGCAGTAGATGGCTCGAGAGGACAATAAAAGACAAACAAGGAAACCAAGAGGGCATGAAAAAATGATTGTCTGGCAAAACATGGATAAACTCGACATACTAGTTCAAAAGATATTAGAGAAAATACCCATTTATTCATTTAAGATGAAATCACAAATCGACAATGCATCTGATTCAACAGGTGCTAATTTTGTTGAAGATTATTATAGTGGCTCTCTGGCTGAGTACCTAAGATTCTTGCGTTACAGCAAGCGATCACTTGGCGAGTTGAGAGAAAGAGTTCGGAGAGTGAAACGAAAAGGCTATATTATTGATGGAGTCTATGATGAGTTTAATGATTGTGCGATAAAGACAATGTATTTGTTAGATCGCCTTATTCTATCATTAAGAAACAAGAAAGGATTAGGCGAGAAGCGAAAATGAAAAATTATTTAGTAAGCCTTATTGTAGCCCTCTCTCCGCCTTCTCTAAGCCTTCTTTGAGCCCTCTAAATGATAAAAAGGAGTAGAAATGAATATTACAAAAACAATAAATTACTTGGAGTATAGAAAAGAAGCATATTATACGTGGCTCTATGATTTAGCCTGGACTAAGAGGCTGTTCCTGTCATTAGTAATGGCAGGTATTACAGGAATTGCTGCACAAATTCGCATTCCCTTACTATTCACGCCAGTACCTGTTACAGGTCAAATATTAGCAGTTCTGCTCAGCGGCATTCTTCTGGGAAAGCTTTATGGTGGACTTAGTATGGTCTTTTATCTTCTGATTGGATTTGCAGGTGTGCCATGGTTTTCTGGTTTAACCTACGGTCTACCAATAGGACCGACTACAGGTTATATAATTGGATTTATTCCAGCTGCCTTATTTATCGGATGGATAACTGAGCGCTTCAAAATCACACATCATCTTTTGTCTTTGATTGGTATAATGATGACTGCAGTATTAATTGTCTACTTTTTTGGTGCCCTCCATTTGGCAATATTTATGAAGACCAGCTTAAAACAAACTATGATCATGGCAGTACTCCCTTTCATCCCTGTAGATATTTTAAAAGCATTTATTGCTGCTGGCATTGCAAGGGCATTCCTTCCAAGCTCTCAATGAGATTTCCGAAAAAGACCAGAAATCTTGAGAGCGATGAATACTTTTTCAGAGCTCTCTCAATAAAAATCTTGACACTGGTTCAATTATCAATAAGATAATTATATGATAGAATTCTATAACTTGGTGAAATTAAAATTTCTGGCAAATCCTATAGGCAAGATGTAATCATTTATCCTAACGATGAAATTTTTCTTAAAAATTTTTTTAGTAGGAGCAATAATTATGGTTCAAAATTGTGAGAGCAAAGAATATAGAGAATCAATCCATGCTGGCACATGGTATCCAGGTAATGAGAAAGAATTACGGGAA
>JAGMEL010000226.1 GCA_023128195.1 Caldifarciminota bacterium
TAATGCGATCTTTATAAATACTCAACAACCTCTCGCCAACAATCTGATGATAACGTCTTAATTCAGCTCCACTTATCTGATTATAGATTATCTCCCTGATTATATTCTCGGAAAAACAATAACGCTCGCCACCACTCTCTTTTAATAACCTTACCTCCAAAATATCATCTATTAAATCAAAAAGATGACCTTCATTCATCTTGGTTATATCACGCAAAAATGTAAAATCAAACTCCCTACCAATTACTGCCGCATATTCTAATAAACCCCGTGCTTCGTTATTCAACATGACTAATTTTCTGTCAACCACCCCTTCAACAGAATACGGAATAGCGACCTTCTTGCTTTCATCAAATTTCCACTTATCCTTATCCCAGATAAGTGCACGACTTGTCTCTAAGGATTTCATTAACTCCTCAATAAAAAATGGGTTACCTCTTGTCTTTTTGAATATATACTCAGTAAGTTCAAGAGGCGGGCTGGTATCCATGATTAATGAAAGCATTTGGGCAATGTCAGCCGTCTCAAGCGTCTCTAAATTTATCTTCTCATATAGACCTTCACGTCCCATCAATTGTAGTACACTTTGGAAAAAACTATCTTTTATTTCTTCTACACGATAAATCAAGAAGAAAAATATTGGACTTTTCCTTAAGGCTCTGATCAAATAATGGAGAAGTTCCAGAGAACCTTGGTCTATCCAGTGAATATTATCCAAACATACAAACAAAGGTGATTTTGAAGCTTGCAACGCTAAAAATCTCCGCACGCCCTCAAAAAGCCGAAATTTATCAAGCATAAAAATATTTTTCTCTACTTCGCTTGATTTACCAGATATTTCCGGTATTATTTTGACGAGCTCGATTTGATAAGCCATTGCTATTTCCTTGATGCTTTCCTTGCCCTCTTTGTTAATCACGGTACGAACAATATCCCTAAAAGGATAATAGGGAATTGAGCTAGTCGTAGCTGCCAAACTACTCTCCAGAATGCGAATATCCCACAATTGGAAGCGCTTTACACACTCATGCACTAACCTCGTCTTACCAACACCAACCTCACCACTAAGACATACCGCACCGCCGTTTCCACTAAATATTGGACTAATAAATTCCTTGATCTTGGTTATCTCTGATTCTCGACCAATAATCTCTCCTGTTGGGATTATTAATTCTTTTTTTTCTTTTTCTAAAATACTAATCCGATCTCTACCATGTCTTTTTGCACTGAATAGATTTCGATCAGCAATTTCAAAAAGCGTATGCCAATCTCGCGCATTCAGAGGACAGGAAGCTATACCAATACTCATGGTTAATCTTATCTGAGCAAACTCCTTGTTTCGACACTCTTCAATAAATCGTTGAGAAATCCATTTTGCCCGTTCGTAATCAGCATTGGGAAGGACACACACAAATTCATCACCGCCATAACGGAATACTGTATCATCGGTCCTTAATAAGGTTTTTAGAAACGCGGCAAACTCTTTGAGCACCACATCACCACGGGTATGGCTGTAGGTGTCATTTACATTCTTAAAATGATCAAGGTCAATTAAAACTATTGATAGCGGTTTTTTATCACATTGGCTTTCTTTAAGTTTTTTTGGTATATTTGTAAGAAGATAACGCCGGTTGTAAAGACCGGTTAAATCATCGATGTATTCTTTCCTTATTTCATCCATTTATAAATAATTAAAAAAATACGTTTACTTACCAATCGAGTATCAGACATTGTGAAATTCGACTCCCTGTCAATCAAATGTAAAACCTTTTTCAGAAAAAATCTGTATGCAAGTATCTACTACATCGCTGTCATAAAGTTTACCTTTATTTTGAGATATTTCCTTGAGTGCTCGCTCTGTACTAAAGGCTGGTCGGTACGGACGCTCAAAGCACATCGCCTCAACCACATCTGCCACAGCAACGATTTTTGCCTCAATCATAATGTTTTTGCCACTAAGCTTTTGAGGATAGCCACTTCCATTAATCCTTTCGTGATGTTGAAGTACAACATCGGCGATTGGCATACCAAATTCTATTGTTTTTAATATCTCAGCACCAATCCGAGGATGGTCTTTGATTTCCTCCATTTCAGCATCTGTTAACTTACCAGGCTTATTAAGAATCTCATGGGGAGTAAGTATCTTACCGACATCATGGAGAATAGCAGCTATGCGGATCCCTTCAATCATTTTTTCTGTAAGTCCCATCTCCTTTGCAATAACACAAGCGAGTTGAGCGACTCTACGTTGATGGCCAGCTGTATATGGATCTTTCATTTCAACGGCTAAAGCCATAGCATGGACAATACCTTCAGTAATTTTCTTTAATCTCTCAAAACTCTTTTTTGATTCTTCCTCTGCCCGCACGCGTGCAGTAATATCGCGGTCGCATCCACGATACCCAATTAACTCACCCCTTATGCCAGTTAATGGAACACCGGTAGTATCTAAAATAACTGTGTGGCCGTCCTTGTGTACATTACGACTGACAAAATGGCGGAATGGTTCTTTCCTTCCAAACATTTCAAATACCTGTTTTTTTTGTTTTTCATAATCCTCAGGAAGAAAAAAATCATAAAAGTGTCTACCAATAACCTCTGCAGATGAATAGCCAAGGATATTCTCAATATTATGACTTGAATATATGTATAGCCCACTGGCATTCATTTCCCAAACCCAATCTCCTGTGCTATCTACAACCTGACGAAAACGTTCCTCACTTTTGACAAGAGATTCTTCTACAAATTCACGTTCTTCAAGTGCGATCCGGCATGTATCAGCCCGTCGTATAAGGAAATAGACCAATAAACCCAGCCCAATTGAGACTAACAAACCAAAGAAGAGTAATGAAAGATTAGCTGTCACAGTTGTGGCAGAATATAATTTTGGTTTGGGTTCCATCTTAAGTCGCCAGGTTTTTCCACGGAATTGGATTTCTTTTTGAACATACCAGACTTCTGATCTATTTTTGCCATCCACAGGTGTATATTGGTAAATAAGTCTGTCTCCCTCGTATACACTTAACCAGAAATCGTCAAATACACCCCTTGCTAGACAAATATCAATTAACGGTTTAACCTGAAAGACTGCGTTCAAATAACCTTGAATTTTACCTTTATAAATTAGGGGCCAGTCCGTAGCAAAACCCTCGCCTCCCTGGAATAGCTCCATACAAGGCGTAATTCCATATTCCTGTTTTTTTTCAACCCGGGCAAATATCTCTCGACATACTGGGTCCGGATGCTCGTGTATGTCCATACCAATTGCTCTGCGATTCAATTCTTCAGGATATACCCAGCGAATTATACCTTTAGGGTCGACCCAGTTTATAGCCTGGAACGCGGGATAACTTAAGTAGTAAAGTTCAGCAAACTG
>JAGMEL010000227.1 GCA_023128195.1 Caldifarciminota bacterium
TGCTAAAGCCGAAAGCCGCGATTCCATAAATTCCTCTAATCGAATACATACTTGTTCTGCTGCTGTATTGGTATGTTGATGCACAAGTCTTTGCTGGTTATTAATCTGATTTTTTATCATTATTGCAGTAATTACCATGCAAAGCAGAAATACAACCATCGGTAGAATTCTTTTTAACGTGGATTTATGTAACCTATATAGACTAACCATTGTGACTATAATACACAATTTATATTTAGTTGTCAAGAGTGAAGATGGTTTTGTTTTGTGTGTTATTATCGTTGATTTAGTTTTTCTGGTTTGTTTAGTTTATCTGGTTTCTTTAGTTTGTTTGGTTTTTTTAGTTGATCTAGTTTATTTAGTTAATTCAGCTCATTCAATTCTTCAGCGTAGCATGTCTTCAGTCCGCCATGAAGCGTGGCGGACGTAACTGCAGCCGAAGGCGTGTCTTCAATGAAATATGTCTTCAGGTTCTCCGTGTCTCCATGTCTCCTTGTCCCCTTATCTTTATCTTAGCAGTATTACTTTTTTGGTTAAACTCCTTGTTTCGGTTTCCAACCGCACAAAATACACGCCAGCAGAAACTTTCCTGTTTAATTTATCTGTTCCATTCCAGGAAATGGCAGAAGCAAGAGGTAAGAAGCCAGAAGCCAGATTAAAAGTTTTGACTATCCGGCCTGTAATATCATAGATTTTCAAAGAAATGTCTTGCATCTTACATCTTGCATCTTGTATCTGAAAACTGATTTCTGTTATCTCTCTAAATGGATTAGGATAGCATTGTAACAAACAAAATGGTTCAGGAGTTTGCGCAATGGGGTTCTCTTCGACTGCTGTTAACTCGGCTGTGAAAATAACCTCCCTTGTATCATCGATCTGTAGATCAGGATCTCCCTGGTTCCAGATATTTAGCAAAACGAAGTTATCGGTTATTACAGCGTTATGAGCGTTTGTAGAAATGATGACTGGATCTTCAATGCCAAATGACGGAAATCCAAATGCCGGGTTACCTCCATAATTCCATGGATGCCCATCCCGCTCAATAGTTATCCTGAATGTTACTGTATCATAACCACCTGTACCAGGAGTCACAATAAATTCTTGAGAATAGAATGGATCCATAACCGGCTCTAACCTGGCTTCACCTGCCGGATCACCGTAAAAAGCAAATTCATCCCTTTCATAAGAAAGACTGCTCTGGGTAACACCCGGTGTATTGTTAATCTGATCAAATAATAGAGCTTGATTACTCAGGTATTTAGCCTCGGCATAGGTAAACATATCCTGCTGAGACCAGAGGTATGTGTGTACTCCTTTACCATTGTAGCAATAGCCAATTGTCACCAAGTAACCTGCATACTGATACGCACCAGCAGTATGAAACCATGCAGGTACGAGTGAATTCATATTTTGTATCTTACCTACGAGACAGGAGTATGGATTAAAACAGATCTTGGGATTGACAGAATTAATATTGACATTTGGTCCTGTGTAAGGATCGCCGTAGAGTTGACCTGCTGTAGATCTAAAGAACCCCTCTGAGCCAGAACCCGGAAAATGCCGCTGCCAATTATCATGATTTCCGTGTCCCGCAGTCATAAATAGATCAATAGTATCGCTATTCAAAAATGAAACCAGGGTGTCAATGCAATCAGTAGGCCCATAAAGTGTATCAATACTGCCATCTGGATTTTTTACTCTCATGTCATTATACGTAGCACAATTAAAAAATACACCCTGGTGTATATAATTTAAGAGGCTGGCACAATCATTGAGTATTACAGTAGAAATCGTCATACTGGGTGGGCCTGATGCAACTCTTAGAGCATCACCTGCTTCATATCCAGTTATCACTCCCCAGATCGCATCTCCGTACGGGTCATCATCTAATGCCCTCATCAACTGATGCACGCTATTTACAAATGATTTTGTTGCATCCAGTGGTTTAGCTACAAATGCCACGTGGGATGGACCATAATCACCCAATCCGGACTGTACTTCCCATACACTTGTTGTATAAGTAAAAAGCAATGCACTGTACCTTGCTAACAGCGTATCCACAACTGGTGCCCAATCAGGGTCTTGATATGTTGAACTTTTTACAACTACAGCATATTTAACCGGTGGTGGTGGTTGATAGAATATGGAGAAGTTGTTATCTGAATCATCAAATGAACTATTACCTCCTGAATCGAAAACAACAAGTCTCACTCTACAGCTATTAGAAGGTGTATTGGGAATATGCCAGGTATAGGCTTGTTGGTAACCTTCCTGAAAAGCAACCGGTATCCAATCTGTACCACCATTAGTAGAATAATAGATTGAGTCCCCGATTATTGCCACATTGTCATTTGATTCCCACGTGATTTGGTGATATTCGCCGGTTCCCCACTGCTCACCGCCATTGGGTGATACGACTGTTACAGAAGGAAGAATTGTGTCCGGCACAATAGTAAAGCATGCATCTGATTCATCTGAGGCAGTACTATCGACCCAATCAAATACAACAACTTTAACCATGCAGGAATCTGACGGTGTATTGGGTATTGTCCACTCGTATGATTCTGGATCGCCTGATTGATAAACAATCGGTATCCAGTTAGCACCTTGGTCAGTAGAATAATACAGGCTGTCGCCAACAATTCCTACATTATCACTATCTGACCAGGCAATTTCGTGGAGCTCACCCACTATCCAATTCTCTCCTCCATTAGGTATTATCAAATCAACTGATGGAGGTATGGTATCGTCTTCTGCATGCAATAGTATGTTATCGGCTCTCATCAAAGCCTCGAACGAGCCGCCGCTGTTGCCTCGACTGGTAGCACCATATTCAATAGCGATCACCTGGCCCGTAGAAAACCCCGCAATATCTGCAATGATATCCCGCTGCAGTTCGTACCAGGTCCCAGGATTTCCACCTGTACAATCAATATACTTGATCGAATCTGTACTTTGTGGTATGCTATAATTATAAGTATCGAGCCAGTACTCAACCCGCCTGTTATCAGATAAATACAGTCTGATTAGCTCGAACGCATAATCAAGATTACCACTTCTGTCAAAGTAGTAATAAAGACTCAAATAGGTTGAAGGAATAGTAATAGCGTGTTGGATACCTGTCCACCCACCCCAGCCGCCAAATGTGTGATAATGTCTTGCCTGGGCTGAGTATACGGAATTGTACCCAGTTTCAAATGTCCAACTGCTTGGAGGAATCTGTTGGGTACCGGTTTGCACCCAGCTACCCCATTGTCCTGATTCCCAATCCTCATAAAACTGCTGTGCCTGTGCTATACCAGGCAACCAACCAAGCAAAAACATAACCATAATAATTATGGTCGGCATTACTACACTACGGTCACTCATATTCATTTTACTAACCTCCATAAACAAAAACTATTTTTATTCAACTAAGAAATCAAAATCTCTCTTTTTCCCTTTTCATTTCTTACCGCAGTAAGATTATTTTCTCTACTGCCTTAAAATCCTTAGTCTCCAACCGGACAAAATACACGCCAGCAGGAACAGGATGATCAAGTTGGTCTGTACCAGACCACGATACAGCAGAAGCAAGAGACAAGATGCCAGAAGCCAGATCAAAAGATTTGACCATTCGACCGCTCACATCATATATCTTCAGCTCAATGCCCTCTGCGCTATGCTCTCCGCACTTTGCCCTATGCCCTATGCCAAAACTGATATCAGTTTTGCTCTTGAAGGGATTTGGTGTTATGTGTAAACCATTAAATTGGTTCGTGACAAACCCTTCTGTAATACCTTCAGGATTCTCAAGTAATTTTACAGTAACATTTGCAACTGCTTTATTTACTACCTGATCTTCATTAGAAAAAACAAGATACCAATTTTCATCAGCAGGAAGCGTAAATGAACTATCTAAAGAAGATGCATCTTCGATTATCTGGAAGGCATAGAATGAATCTCCGGATACATAAGCCGCAAAGTTATTTGAATCGCAAATAAAGAAATCGATATTCCCAGTATGAGAAAAATCTGAGAACTCATTGTAATCAATCGAATTCGTTCCATAAAGAATCTCATTGGGTACTTCAATTGTATATTCGAATTTATAATCATCAAGCGGACTTGAGGGCAGGGTATCTGGCATTGCCTTTAACTGGGCAATGGTTCCTGTAAGCGTAGGATTCCAATAATAAGTAACATTAGGTTGGCTGTTATTGATTATTGTCGTTGTTGTAATATATCCAACCGAACTCTGCACTGCACCAGTAAAATAAGAGACTGAATCACCGAGTAAGAATTGACAATCTCCAGAACTTGTAGTCCAACCAAGCGTTACCCAGGGACCAGGAGAACCAGGACTATTAATAGTGATCCTTGCACCATCAACCGGGTTTCCCTGAGCATCATTAATATGTACATTTAGTGTACACACAGGCGTATATCGTTCAGTTGTAGTCCAGATATAACCATCACCACGCCAGTTAAAGCAACCTTGTATATTGTCGCCACTACCCCAGTGATCGTATGGATAAATATCAATCCATCCATTAATAGATTCCCACTGTATCCATCTCCTTTCATAAAACTCATTCCATTTATGATTATATCTATAGGCAACTGATAGTGTTGCAGGAATCAAAACTGTTCGCGCCGCACCATCAGCAAACCAGCCATGCTCACTGCATGTCCCAGTGTGCCAGTGATACTGATAAACTGGCTGAGGTAATCTTGGGTAATGGGGACTGCCCCAGGGCTGAACTGTATTATTCCATCGAGTAAGACGACCGAGCGCACCATTGGAATCCGGATTGTTCTGTATGCAATTCCACAACGTCTCAAAGCCCACCAGGGTATCCCTGAGTAAGGGGTAACCTGCATCCGCATGATTAAATAGATAATTACGCCAGAACTTACCAGCAGGCGGTGCAGTTGGTGAACCGCTTACCGGGTCAATATATGTAGGCAACTCATCTTGCAATTTTGGATGAACAATAAACCAGTAATAGATATCCCTGGGCAAATAATAATCTGCAGTATCGCCACCTTCGCAGACGCGATACCACGTTGTTGAGTAGTAGTCGCCACCGATCGCAGCACTGCCAGAATCAATAATTGTTACATACTCAAGCACTGTATCATTACGATAAACATACTCGGCATTTTCCACTAGAACCTCAGGATAAAATTGGGAATTGGTCAAGGTTTGCGGGGCTAAATGGGCAATACAAAAAGCAATCTCATCTACATAAGGGTCCTGACTATTAAGAATCATGGTCGCATATAAATCTTGATAACTACTATCCAATCTTGAAAAATTATCTTCAAGTTCAACCTTTAGCCAATCCGGAGCATAAGCTACTGCATCCTGTGCAACCTGAATTACACCACTTAGTGGTTTGACAACACATAAAGTTTCTGCCGCATAATCACAATACAAGTAGCAATTATCATCTGCCGGGATGCGAATTGTAAATGAAACTGAATCCTTTACTTCCCATTGTGCCCACAGACTGCCGATTGCTAAAATTAATATAACAAACCTATTCATCTCTGCTCCTTTCAATACGAAAAGAATGGGAGACTTGGAGACGGGGTGACAAGGAGATTCTCTTTCTC